>JBAUTP010000085.1:0-1792 GCA_049582265.1 Thermoplasmata archaeon | reverse complement strand
GAGGCGGCGGTGGGGCACTCTCAACGGGTTGCGACGGGGCGGTGGGGGAAGTTGGGGGAGCCTTTCCTCGACGGCGCGTGAGAACCACCGCAACTCCAATCGCCACAACAGCGACCACCACTCCGATTAGTACGTAATCAAAGATCGGGACGCCCGAAGATGAAGAAGAATTCGGAGAGAAACCCACCGTCGTCGGAGCGAGGCTTTGTCCATTAACGCTCAGGGTCCCCGATGAGCTGGCGTATCCTGGCGCTGAGGCCGAAAAGGAATAGCTCCCGTTGGAGACATGGAATCCAATTGTCGAGGCGCCGTCGGACCATCGCGTGAGTGTGACCGAGCTACCGCTTAGCGGCATGACAAGGATGACTGCGGAGGCGATGCCAGTCAGCGTTACTGACCAGTTGGTCCCCGACGGGAGGCCGCTTTCAGTAAATGTTACCAAGTAGGTTGTCGAGGTAGTCTTCGCGGTAAAGGTGACTGGCTCGTTCACTGACGCTCCGCTCACCGTCACATTACCTGAGATCGGAGCCGCCGCATACCCTGTCACGGTCCCCACCGTGTAGACGTAGGTTCCGTTCGGTTTCGTGAAAATGATTGAGTTCGTTGCAGAACTCTCCGTCGTCGCGTTCAATGTCACGGACCAAGTCATGCCCGTCGTTAATCCCGTTTGGGTAAATGTGATGGAATAGGAGCTGACGGCGGTCTCGGCCCTGACGTTCCACGAGCTATCCCCAGTGTGCCCCCTGCCGTCGCGCACGGTCAGAGTTGTAGCAAACGATCCAGCAGAACTGAAGGTGTGACTCGGGTTGCTTGCTGTGCTGGTTCCTCCGTCACCGAAATTCCACAGGTAGTTGTATCCCGATGTACCGCCCGAGACGGTGCTCGTGAAATTCACGGTTAGTGGAACAGTTCCGCTGGTCGCGGAGCCGACGACTTTCACCGCAAGGTCCACTACCAGGGAGGCGGATGTGCTGGTGTAGTTACCGAAGACATCGCGCACGATTACTGTTACAGTAAAATTGCCCGTGATTGTTGGTAGATACGAAATGTTCGATGATGAAGACCAGCCCGAGTACTCACCGTTGCCGAAGGTCCAGTTGTAGTAGTACGGGGCCGTCCCTCCCATGACACTGGCAGTGAAGTTCTCTTGCTGACCGAAGATCGCTGGCGTGGGGCTGCCTTGCACCGTAACAGTCCCGAATGGCTGCCTGACGAGAAGTATGGTCGAGGCATTCGCGCTCTCCCCCACCGAGTCCTTGACGGCAACACTTACCGTGTAGTTTCCGACTCGCGCCGGCGTACATTCCAATATCGCGGTATCGGCGGTCTGGCATCCAGGCGGAAGCCCTGTGTACACATAGGAGAGAATCCCATCGCCCCCCGAAAGCACAATGGTGAGGGTGGTGGTCTGACCGGGTGCCACGATGGATGGACTGCGGTAGAATGAACGGAGGGCCAGAGGGGCATGATGTATGAAACTGACCATACCGCCGGCGCAGTTTCCTGAGCCGTCGTACCATTGGCCAAAAGCACCGGCCGATACGAAGAACCCGCTCGGCTCCGCAAGGAACGGCTCGTCACTTCCCTGGCAACCCTGGTTTTCAACGCTGGCATCACCATATCCTGTTATGTTGAAAACCGGCGTCGTCCCAGATATCAGCGTAACTGTCCCGTTGCTCAAGTCGACCGTGGCTACGTAGCCAAGCCACGAGTCACTTCCAAGCATGAACGGGTCGGACACCGAAATAATGGTGTCGATGACCGAGTTCCCCTGGACCACCGTGATGTTTTC
>JBAUTP010000084.1:0-3904 GCA_049582265.1 Thermoplasmata archaeon | reverse complement strand
GAGCACGGCCAAGGAGGTAGCCGGTCTAGGCTGGCGCTCGAGAGGGCGATGCCCTCTCGCTTATACGTGCGGGAGCTCCCTCCAGTTCATCGCATGGAACTTCTCACGTCCGTGGACCCGGACCTGCTCCGCTGGATCCGTGTCGACGCCGAAAAGCATGAGTTCGACCTCAAGGCGGGCGATGCGGTGGTGGCTGCGCTCCGCTGGAAGTCCGCACTTGGCTCCATGGCCACCGTGGTAACGGCGGAGGCCAAGCTCACGATCAAGCGGACCGGATTTCTCAACCCTCGGATCACAGTTCGGGATGCCGCATCGGGAAAGGACATGGCCCACCTCGATGCCCATCCCTCCCGAAGCACCCTCGTACTCGCCGGAGGCACAACCTACGATTGGCATCGCACCGGTCTGCTCGTACCTGGATGGCACTTTCGGGACCGGCATGGAACGGAGGTCCTCAGTCTCGAGCCCGTGCGCGAGGGGTTGCGATTGGAAGGCTCCCTCGTCGAGGTCACCGACGCGGGTCGCAAGCTTCCGCAACTACTCCTCCTTCTGCTCGTCGGTTTTTACTTCATCGCTCTGGCGTGGCTCGAGGATCAAGCCGCGGCAGCGTCGTCCGCCTTACTGACCGCCGCGGTCGGACCCTAGCGCTCGGTCCACTCCTTCGGGACGAGCGAGCTCACTTCCGCAACACGCGGAAGGCGATATCCCAGCTGCCGAGCTTCATGGCCGCTGCGACCCAAAGGATGCACAGCGGTTCGAGGACGCGAGACATCTCGATCCCGCCGACATCGAGGGGAGTCCATCCGAAATCCGAGATCAGTCCGGAAACTGTGGCCTTCGCTTCTGCATTGTTCCCGCACAAGAACATCGTCGGTGGACCACCGGGGAGCTGGGGGTGGAAGAAATGAGGCGCACCCACGGAGTTGAACGCCTTGACCACCCTCGCGCCGGGAAGGCGTCGTTGGTTTTGTTCGCCAAGGGAGTCTGTGAACCCGACACCCAGAGTAGGTGCTCCTCCCTCGGCATGTACGAGCGGGTTCGTGATGTCGATGACGACCTTCCCATCGAAGTTGGACGCTTCGGCTAGGTCGATCGCTTCCCCGGTGGCCATCCCGAAAGTGGCCAACGCGATGACTTCCCCAAACGCCGCCGCCTCCGCGAAGGTACCTGCTGAGGCGGAGGCCCCGATACGTGAAACCCATGCGGTCAACGCCGGGCTCTTGGGGGTACGGGAGCCCAATTTGGCCGGGTGGCCCAAACGGATGAGCGCAGATCCAAACGCCTGGCCCACGCTGCCTGAGCCGAGAACGCCCACTCGCATGCTCCCCGTTCTCGTGACCGAGTAGGCCTCCGGAGCGTTAACGTGACCGGTGGGCCCCGTCCCGTAGGAATCCACGTTATCCCCGACGTAACCTCGTGCCACCGATGTCGCTCACGGGATCTCCCCGACGAGTTCACCGAGCCCGAGCGGGCGCTCCGTCCCCTGCGAATCTGATCGTGCGGAGGGCCACGATGCGGGATGTTCCGCTGCTTCTGCGTCATCGCTACGCCCTGCTCATGGAGATATCGACCCTCAACGCAAGAACCGTCGCCCGTTACCTCCTCCAATTCCGACGATGGATGGTGCCGCGTCTGCAATCGGAGGAACTCATCGGGTTCATCGTGGAGGATCGGGCGTTGGGCCCGGTCGGTAGCGGATGCTTGTGGGTCGCGAAGGATTTCCCCCGGCTCCACAACCCAAGCGGCGTTACCCCGTACGTGCTCTCGGTCTTCGTCGAGCCGGTACGACGTCGGCGGGGTGTCGCCACTCGCCTTTTGCGAGAGCTCATTCGTGCGGGCCGCGCGACAGGAGGGAGCCGCATCCGGCTGCACGCGAGCCCCGAGGGGCGCCGGCTCTACCGGAACCTCGGGTTCGAACGCACGTGGGAGATGCGGCTGGACCTGGGGCATCGCCGGCGACCCCGGTAGGGTGCGAACCGCGTGAAAGGGGCGTTCCTCGTGCTTCGTAGGATGGGAGTCGGTTCGGGGCGAGACTAAAGACCCCCCGGCAATCCCGGCGCGATAGGGCATGAATGGACTAGCATCGGATTTCGACTTCGCCACGTGGTCGGCCGTTACGTGGACGGCGTTCGGGACCTGGATCCTCGTCGTCGGCACATTGATCCTGATGTATTGGCAGACGATCCAGAACCAACGATTGAACTCGGGCAACGCGATCCTCACGTTACGGGAACGCTTCGATGGCCCGGAAATGCGTCGACACCGGCGCAAGCTGAGCCGTCATCTGCTCGACCAGACCTACGAGGACATCACGAACATGGAGGTCCCGAACTTCTTCGAGCTCATCGGCGCCCTCACCCACCGCCGCGTCCTCAACGAGACGCTCGTCTGGGAAGCGTTCGGCACGTGGATCACCAGCTACTACTCGGCCATGCGGAAACCCCACGACCTGGTAGCCGAGGTGCGGAAGAAGTTCGAGGACCCGTTGATCTTCCACGACCTCGAGTGGCTTAACAATCGGATGCAGCGGATCGATATCCACCGGCTCGGGCGCCGGCACTCGGAATCCATGCTCAGCGAGATTGAAGTGCACGAGACGCTCAACCGAGATTCTCATCTGGAGGACGAGTGAAGCGGAGCGACCGCGCTCCGGGGAAGGTCAGCGGGGCGCCACGGCGAGACGGGATCGTACGGACGCGCGCGCACGTCGGATCGGTTCGGCCAGCCGGCGCGGCGGCGTCTCTCCCTGCATCCGGCGGCCAAGGGCCGCGAGGATCTCCCGGGTCTGATCCCGGTAGCTCCTTTTCTTGACCGTTCCCCACTGGGCGTTCGCCATATCGAGAAGATTGTCGTAGCGGTCGGCGAGCTTCACCACGACCGCCTCCCATGACATTCGGCCGATAGCATCGACGAGGACCGCGGTCTTCCGTCGGTCGGGCACCCACGGTCCGTGGTACTCCTTCGGTACGGTGAGCTCTTCCACGATGTGCGCGATCTTCGGACCGAACCGGCGCGTCAACACGGCGGGCGATGTGGTCGTATCTTCTAGGACATCGTGAAGGAGGGCGGCACACAGAATGTCCGTGTCCGTGACCCCCAGCTCGCTCGCCAAGAATCGCATGACGCCGATTGGATGCACAAAGTAGGGAGTCCGACGGTCCTTCCGGGCCTGCTGCCCGTGGGCGTGGACGGCGAATTCTCCCGCCTTGACCACGAGTCGCGGTGTCGAGCCGGCGTTTCGTCCCATGATGACCGACACCCCCGGGAAACCCCGTCCGCCGCGGCCCAGCGTACACCCGTCGGATATACCTACAGCGCCCGTACAGAACACCCTGCGTTGGAAACGAGTCGCCGGGCCGTTTCAAGCCCGGCGGAGTTAAAACGGGATATCGACTCAATGAACTCGAGCCCGTCGGTTCGATCACATGGCGGAGTTTGACCGTATCGCGGACATCTACGACTCCACTCGCGACCCACTCCCTTCGAGCGTGCTCGACGTGGTCGAATCGATGCTCACGATGGCGAATTGTCGTCGGGTCCTAGAGATCGGTATAGGGACCGGGCGCGTCGCACAACCTCTGGCCGAAGCCGGATGGGAGATGACCGGCGTCGATCTCTCGGGTGCGATGCTTCGGAGGGCGTGGGCCAAGGGCCTCCATCGCATCCTCCGCGCCGATGCGGCGCGCCTCCCGGTGGTTTCCGGTGCCGTGGACGCGACCCTCATGACGCACGTTCTCCACGTTTTCGAGGACCCCGCCGCCGTACTCCGCGAGGCAGGCCGTGTGGCATCGCGACGCGTGGTGGTCATCGTGAACCAACGGGCTACCAGCGACGAGACCGCCCTTCAACCGGAGCGCCAGCGTCGGGAGCTTTTCTACCAGATTCGCGCGGAGCGCGGGTATCC
>JBAUTP010000083.1:0-3229 GCA_049582265.1 Thermoplasmata archaeon | reverse complement strand
GGTTTGGAAGTGTCCGAACCCCGCCTGCGGAATGGTATTCTACTAGCCAGGTAGAGAGCCTCCGTCACCCTTCCCGTCCAAGTCACGATACGGCCCCTCCCCCGATCAATGCGCTGAAGATCTCGCTTCAATAAACTCATCGTAGTCAGGATGCTCCCTGGGGAGTGAGTTGACAATCCAACCTTTGTGAACGAAGAGGCCGTTCACTCTGTCGCTGCACCTTTGTGAACGAGAAGCATTTTGAGCGATGCGCTACCCAAAGCGGGGTTTGCTTTGCGGTTCTTGCGGGATGCAAACTCTCCAGGTCTCTCGGTCGTGGGGAGCGATGCCCGAACCCCTGGAAGTGGGCATCTTTGGGGGCGGAAGGTGAAGTGGGTTCATGGGTCAGAACACCCACTATCAAATGCCAATCCAGGTCGTGCGATTTGCAATCCGGGGGGCAGCGCTCCAAACGAAATGCGGCTCTCCTCCCTTTGTTGGCTTCCCTGCCGTTGAGGCAAATCTTGTTGTCTATGGGCTGGGGAGTCTCGAGCACGTGGATCATGCGGCCAGCGGAAACGCCCCGGGTAAATACTGATCCGCAAAACCCGCTCCGGAAGCAGATTTGGGTCTGTTACCGGACGCCGCTGTAGTTCAGCACAGGGACTTCCGTCAGTGAAAGTGCCTTTTTGACAAGACAAATCGCTTTGCCGGGTTCTCCCCCGGCGAAGGCGCCTGGTCGTGGGAGGTTCAGAGGACCGGGCAAGACGGGACGGGTTAGGATGCCCGCCGAGCAAAGGAAACTCATTCATCGGCCGAGCCCCGGGAACTCGCAATCGCGAGGTACTGTTCGTGTCCTAGCCTCCTAGAAATTCCTTCATCAATGCCATGTACTTTGCCCGCTCTTCCCACCACGGCATGTGGCCGCTGTTCTCAAAAATGACAAGGCGGGACCCTGGTATGCCCTTCGCCATCTTTCGGGAGACGGGGACAGGCACGGTGTCATGACGGCCGACCGTGATCAACGCCGGAATCCGAATTCGTGCGAGCTCCTCGGTTCGGTCCCAATCCTTGAGGCTCCCTCGCAGAACCAGCGGCATGGCACCGATGTTGACCGCAGCTGGATAGAGCGGGAACCCAAAGTAGGCCTCGTGGACGAACGGATCCACCGATTCAAATTCGAGCGCCACCTCCCACGGTTGCACTTCGAGCAAGCTCATTACCGACAAGCGACGTCGAACTAGCTCTCGGACCGCCTCCAGGTAGCGAGGATCCCGAAAATCGCCGGCGTCTTCGCACGTCTCGATAACCTGCGCCAGTCCGGCAGGAAGCTTCCGGACAATTCCTCGGTTGGTATGCATCCAGAACGGTGAGCTGTGCCAACCCCCCGAGGAGGTGATGCTTTTCAGGTACTGCTGGAACTGTACCGCGGTCTCGATGACCAGAGCGCCTCCCATGCTCCCTCCCCAGAGATGCACCTTCCCCAAGTCGAGGGCCTCGCGTAGCGCATTCGCCTCTTGGGCCGCGCGCTCGATGCGGTAAAGTTGCGTTTCTTTCGGGCGGTCTGAGAGTCCGCAACCGAGCTGGTCGTAGAACACGACCCGGTAGCCGAATTGGGCCAGATCGGCCAGCGACAGATCGAAGACGTGAGTTCCACCTGCACCGCCACGCACGCAGAGTACGGTGCCCTTGCGCGGCTCGCCGTAGGATCGATAGAAGAGTCGGAACCCCATCACGTCGATGAATCCCTCCTGAAATCCGTACGCCGCGGTTTCTCTGTCCTGCGGCGACGCTCCCGGCGGCCGCACAGAATTCATCTCGCTCCCCTTCGAGGGTACCTTCCCGACCGCCTCACCGGTCCCGAGAGTTCGTAACGGAAATCGAAGTCAGTTTGCGTCCTGCCACTACCTCGAAACCACCCTCTACCGCAGTTACGAGAGATTACTCGTAAACTCGAGTCGGACCCGGGACGGACTACGCACGACTTTGTCGCGGCAGACTGTAACCGTGACACGAGCCCTCACGCGGCCGTTAGACCGCCGTCGATTGGGAAAATCCCACCCGTTATGTAGGATGCGCGATCGCTCGCAATATAGAGGATGAGTTCCGCCACGTCTTCGGGGTTGCACAATCGCCCGATCGGGTTGGCGGCGGCGAGTGCCTCGCCTAGGGCCTTCGGATCTTGAGACCGACCGAGCCGCGCCTCGAACATTCTCGTCCGCACCGTGGACGATGGGGCGACGGTGTTGACTCGGATGTTCAGAGCAGCCAACTCCAGCGCGAGCGCCTGACTCAACTGAACCACCCCCCCCTTCGATGCACAGTAAGCCGCGAGATTCTTCACGCCGACAATTCCCGCGTTCGAAGCCACGTTCACGATAACGCCTGATCCCGTGGCGAGAAATCGCGGTATGAGGTGCTTGGTCATGAGAAAAGTCCCTTTTAAGTTGATGTCCAGCACGCGGTCCCAATCGGATTCCGAAGTCTCGGCCACCGTGCCCATAAATGCCACTCCGGCGTTGTTGACCAACGTGTCGAGCGGTCCGACGGAATTCACGGCTTGCTCCACGGCTTTGACCACTGAGGATTCGTCACTAACATCCGCCCTGACAAAGGTC
Organism: Thermoplasmata archaeon; assembly: GCA_049582265.1. Lineage (GTDB taxonomy): Archaea > Thermoplasmatota > Thermoplasmata > Lutacidiplasmatales > UBA184 > Lutacidiplasma. The sequence goes on along the minus strand of JBAUTP010000083.1, from coordinate 632 downwards.
GAAGTCCCTCCCGCATCCTCTATCATCGAGGCAGTTCGCGTTCCGTCGTCAGTGTCCAAATCGACGACCGCGACTCGGCAGCCTTCTTCGGCGAAGCGAATTGCCGTCGCGCGACCTATTCCTGAGGCAGCCCCCGTGACAATGGCCCCTCGCTTAACCATCTGGAGTCGGTTCATGATTCAATCCGCTCGAGTTCTTCTTGTTCTCGAATTTTCTGGCGAAACCGACGGGACACCATTCACGCCAATGCCAACCTACTAGTAAAGGACGTACCCGCCCCGGATGTGGCGAGGTCCACCTAGGACGTACTAAGTGGCGTTCGAATGGCGCGTGCGAATCCGGGTCGGATGGTCGGAAAAGTCGCGGGGGGCGTTTCACTATATATCCGAACGACTGTAATCAACCGGGCGTGGATTCGGGGGTACTTGTGAAGAGTCTGAGCGTGGGTGAGGTGCGAGTTGCCCCAGGGGAGAAGGATCACGGATTCTTTGCGGTTGCTGAGCATCCCGACGGATCGTTAGAGAGCCTCCCGTACATCGTAGCGAACGGGACCGAGGAGGGTCCCGCCCTTTGGATCACCGGGTGCGAGCATGGAGAGGAGTCGCTCGCTGCAGCGGCAATCATCGAATTCA
>JBAUTP010000082.1:0-3644 GCA_049582265.1 Thermoplasmata archaeon | reverse complement strand
GAGAACCGTCGGTCCCTGGACGATGTGATGCGAGACCTTTGGGCGAACTACGGAAAGACCAACCACGGCATCGAGGAGGGCGAATTCCCTCAGATCGTCGAAAGGGCGACGGGGGTCGACGTAGGCGATTTCGCCCGGCGCTACCTTGAGGGTACTGAGGAGCTCGACCTCCCATTGGCCCTCCGCCACGCGGGCCTACGGTATCAGGCCAAGCCGAAGCGACCCGGAGATGACCCTGACGGGGAGCCCGGCCACCTCGGGGCGGACATCTCGGACAAAGGCCCCAAGCTCGAGGTCCGTCTCGTACGGGACGGCTCTCCCGCCCAGCGGGATGGTCTCGTTCCGGGAGATGAGGTCATCGCGATCAACAATGCCCAGGTGACCCCGAGTACGTTCCCGGCCCGCATGAAGGCCTGGCCCCCAGGGTCCACCGTTGAGTTTACGGTGTTTCGCCGCGGCTGGCTCGAGAAAGTCCCCGTCCAGCTAGGCCCGGCGGTCCCGGAGAACTATCAGATCGTGCCGCTCGAAGACCCCACCGACCTGGGACGCACTATCTTCGAGAGTTGGCTCGAAACGAAGTGGGTTCCTTCGGCACCGCCTACTTGAGTTCGGTCCGAGGCACAGCCTTTCGTCCGTAGCGCCACTGGCCCTCCATCGCGTACAGCCGACGGAGGCGAGTGTCGACCCTCGCTCCGACGGAGAGGGGGACCGCCTCGTGGTCGGTCACTTGAAAGGTGGCGCGGACGCCCGGGACCATTTCCACGAGAACAACGCCGTAGCCGCCCGTCGCACTCACGAGATCATCAAACTCCGTAGGCTGGGCCCCCGACTGGATCACGGTGGATGCCACCACCGTGAGGCCATCCCGGGGCAGGAGGACCGTTTCGAGACGCCGCGTTTCCCCGCACCACCGACAGAACTCCCGCCTCGGAAAGCTCACCCGAAGGCAGGCGAGGCATCGCGTGGCCTCGAGACGCCACCGGCTTGGAAGGTTCTCGCGATAGGTCGTCCATGGGACGTAGGCCCCCTGCGACACCTTGTCCAGGGAGACTGCTTCGTTGGTCCGGCCTGAGAGAGCCTGAACCCCCCCGGAGTGCTCCTGCCTTTCGTCCCACGCCCCAGCCCAAGCGATTGGACCCCGCAGGGTGACGCGCGCGGACACGTCTCCGGTCGGTCCACGGTGGAGCCACCAATCTGTCTCGTCCCCCGGTCGGGCTGATTCCGTCCATCGGCGCAGCTCACGGAGGCCATCGATGAACAGTGGCAGGAGGAGCGCTTCCGAGGAAGCGCCACGGTCGGTCCATCGATCCAGAAGGAGAGCCCCCTCACTCGTGAATCGAAGTCCGACGGTGCCGGTCGGAGCGTCTCCCCTCTTCGCCGATCCCGTCACGATGAAGAGGTGGTCGTTCGCATCGTCGGCCCCTTCTCCAATCGCTCGTCGCACACCCTTCGCCAGGTCGGAGATAGAGCCGTCGGAGCGCTCAATTTCGAGGTCGCCGAAGCCTGTCGCTTCCCGCAGCATCCAGTCCTCGACGTACACCGCCCCACCCAGCAAGACCAAGCGAGGACTTGGACCGGCCGGCCGGGGGAGAGAGTGAAGGAGCTCCTCGATGACCTCGACGATGAGCGTGAACTCGTCCTCATCCGGGCGGAGGTAGGAGCCTCCGTCCTCGTTCCCGTGGCCGAGGGCGAGCGCCACCGCTCCGATTCCACGAACCATTCCTTACCCCACGGAAAAAATCGTCACCGCAGCGCTGGCTCCCGAGCCCCCGACGTTGTGGGTGAGCGCTCGTTCAGCGCCGTTAACCTGTCTCGCTCCCGCCTGCCGACGTAGCTGCACGAATGCCTCGTACGCCTGGCTCGCCCCGGTGGCCCCGATCGGGTGGCCCTTCGCTTTTAACCCGCCATCGGGATTGACCGGGAGGGCACCCGTGCGCTGGGTCGCGCCCGAAAGCGTGAGGGCTCCGGCCGACCCCTCCTCGGCGTATCCGAGGTCCTCGAGCGCGAGCAGCTCAGCGATGGTAAAGCAGTCATGTACCTCAAGGAAGGAGATCGACCCACGTTTCAGGTCGGCATGCCGGAACGCTTCGTCGGCGGCGCGCCGTGTCGCGGCGAGGCTTGTAAGGCGGCCCCGCTCCTGGAGCGCGAGGGAATCCGAGCCCGCTCCCGTCCCACGAATGTCGACGGGCGTATCCGTGTACTCGTGCGAACGCTCCGGCTTCGTGAGGAGGAGCGCCACGGCCCCATCCGTCACGGGGCAGCAATCGAGGAGACCCAAGGGGTCCGCCACGCGCGGCGCTCCGAGCACCTGTTCCCGTGTCACGGTCTTCTGAAAATGAGCATTCGGGTTGAGGGCACCGTTGGCGTGGTTCTTGACGGCTACTTCGGCGAGCGCCTCCCTGGGCACATGATAGGTGGCGAGGTAGTGAGAGGCCATGAGCCCGTAGACGCCGGCGAACGTGAGCCCCGCCAACCGTTCCCACTCGGAGTCCCCTGACACGCCCAACCAATATCGCCGTCGGGGCGAGGGAGCATCGGTCATCTTCTCCAGTCCGACGACGAGGACGTGGTCGCGGGTGCCCGAACCCAGGGACCGGACCGCCTGGTGAAGGGCGAAGCCTGAGGAGGCGCAGGCATTCTCCACACGCGTGACGGGGACGGGGGCGATTCGGGCCTCCTCCGCCAAGACGGCGGAGACGTTGCCGAGCTGCCAGCCCGAGAACCCCAACGTGCCGATGAAGGCCTCCTCGACCTTCGTACGGTCCATACCGTGGTCCACGCTAGAAAACGCGAGGTCGATCGCCTCACGGAGCAGGGCCCTGGGTCCTTCCGGTCGGACGCCGAACCGCGTGTGGCCGGCTCCCACGATTGAAGCCTGGACCGGCGAACCCACGCTGGACCCCCGAACGCTCTTATCGCGCGACCCGCTCCCCCTTCATAACACCGTGGGAGCGCTGGGCACCGAAGAAGAGCCGGTCGTCGTTGGCGTCACCGGGGCCAGCGGGGCCCCCATTGCGGTCCGCGTCCTCGAGTCGCTCCACCGCGCCGAGGTGCCTGTGGCGCTCATTATCTCGGCCGGCGGGCGAGCCGTGGTCCGCGAGGAGTGCCAGATGGAAGCCAGCTCCCTATCCCAGTGGGCGTCGTCGACGTACTCCGATGGCGACCTCGCCGCACCGGTCGCGAGCGGTTCGCGGCGAACCCGAGGGATGGTGGTTGTACCATGTTCGGGTAACACGGTCGCGAAGATCGCGCTCGGGTTCGGCGACACGCTGATCGCGCGGGCGGCGCAGGTCCATTTGAAGGAGCAGCGCCGACTCATCGTGGTGCCACGGGAGACCCCTCTCCCGGTTCCACTGTTGAGGAATCTCACCACCCTCGCGGAGCTGGGGGTCGTCGTACTAATGGCCGCCCCGGCCTACTATACCCAACCCCGGACGCTCGAGGGGCAGGTCGACTTCCTGGCCGGCAAAGTGTTGGACCATCTCGGCGTGCCCCACCAGTTGTATCGTGGATGGAGGTCGAACGAGGTAACGTGACGGCGCGATTCCCCCGAGTGCAACGGTTCTTCCCTCTCCCGCTCGTGGCCGTCGCGGCGCTTCTCGCGATCTTGATCCTGATCACCCCGAACCTAACGACTCCGGCCG
>JBAUTP010000081.1:0-2327 GCA_049582265.1 Thermoplasmata archaeon | reverse complement strand
GTCGAAGGACGCGGGGTATCTCCGGGAATAGAGCAGCGTGCGCGTACGCCTCCTTGACTTTGCGCTCGTGGAAGATGCGCGCCGTTCCTAGGCGCTGATCTGCAGGAACCTCCGGATACAGTTGGGCCAGCTGGGCCTCGAACGGCATTCCGGTGGTCGCGAGATAATGGATGCGACCCTCCTCCGGCGGGGTTCCAAATGCCCGCTCCAACACGTCAGCGGCGACGTGGCTGATGAGGCCCACGTCGTCGAGGATCGTGCCGTCGAGGTCGAACACGACGACGCCACGCTCGACGCGACGGGGCGCCACGTCGGGCTCGGTAATGACAGAGTGGCCGACCTCCGCGAACGCTGAGGTGGCGACGGGAAGCACAGAAAGTTCAGGCGACGGAGTCGGCTCCTCGCGAGTTTCCCGATTCGTGGGCGGCGTCTTCGGCCTCGCGGCGCGTGGCATGGTCCGGAGCGAGCCGGCGGACCTCATTAGCTCCAAGGGTTCCCCTTCGAGGGTCGAACCGGAAGTCGAGACGCCTCGTTGAGGACCATCTCCTTCGGGGGTCGACAGGAGGCCCATGCACCCCAGTCGATGGATTCGCGGCCGCAAGACACAGCTTCTCGAAGGACGCCGGATCGTCGTTGGCATTTCCGGCTCGATCGCCGCCGTCGAGGTCCCGCGGATCATTCGGGAGCTCATCCGCCACGGAGCCGACGTGAGGGCGGTCATGAGCCCGGAAGCCGGGCGCCTTGTGACTCCCGAATCGATCGAGTTCGCCTCCGGTCACGCCCCGATACTCGCACTCACCGGTCTCGTCGAGCATGTTTCGATGCTCGGACCCGGCGAGGGGCAGGCCGACCTCTTCCTGGTGGCTCCGGCGACAGCCAACACGATCTCGAAGATCGCCCATGGGATCGATGACACGCCGGTGACGTCGTTCGCGTCGATGGCCCTCGGAGGTCATGTCCCGATGCTCCTGGCCCCCGCGATGCATGCGAACCTCGGCGAGAATCCGGCCGTTCGCGAGAACCTGGAGCGTTTGAAGCACTGGGGCGTTGAGGTCATCGCCTCGCAATCCGCCGAGGGGGAGGAAAAGATCGCAAGCCCCGAAGAAGTCGCTGCGGCCGTTCTCCACCGACTGGGACGGGCACCCTGGGCCGGCCGGACCGTCGTCGTCATCGGCGGCGCAAGCCGCGAGTCGATCGATGAAGTACGTTCGATCACGAACGAGAGCAGCGGCGCTACGGCGCTCGCCCTCGCCAGCCAGGCGTACTTCCGCGGGGCGAGGGTGGAACTGTGGGCAGGCGCGTTCAGCGTGCCAATTCCTACCTACTTGCCCCGTTTCGACTGGAGGAGCGTAACGGACCTCATCGCCCTGTCGCGTCGACGACGGAACACTCTCGAGTCGAGCGACGCGGTCTTCGTGCCGGCGGCGATCTCGGATTTCACCCTGGTCCCCTCGACCGGTAAGCTCTCCTCGCGCGAGACACGGGCACGGACACTCCAGCTTCAGCGGGCGCCGAAAGTCCTTCCCATCTTGCGTCGGGCCGTCGGCCCAGGGACCCGGCTCGTGGGGTTCAAATTGGAAGCAACGGGGTCGGAGCCGGAGCTCGTCATCGCGGCGCGCGCGCTTCTCGACGCGTCCGGCGCCGATTGGGTCGTGGCGAACACCCGACGGAGCATGGGGTCGAATGATACCGAGGTCCATGTGCTCACGCGGAGTGGTAGGGAGCACCGTTTGGAAGGTCCCAAGGACGTCGTCGCGGGCAAACTCCTTGATGACCTTGGCCGGGAACTGTCGGACCCTCCCGCCGGTAAACCGACCCGGCGCCTGCGCCACCGCGCCGGTCGGCGGCGCCCAACGTAACGAGGGTCCGCCGCGACGGTCGGTTTATTAGGACCTACGGCTCGCACGCGCGCAAGGGGTCACGATGGTAAAGCTTCCCGAGTGGCGTGGCAAGGAACTCTTCCGACGGTATGGAGTGCCGCTTCCTCAGGGAGTCGTGGCGCGTTCTCCTGAGGAGGCCGCGGAGGCTGTACGTTCGGGTCAGGTGCCACTCCCGTGCGTCGTCAAAGCTCAGGTTCTCGCCGGAGCGCGCATGAAGGGTGGCGCTGTTCGGTTCGCGAACACCCCCGAAGAGACGGCCGAGGCGACGCGGGCCATCCTTGCGTTGGAATTCAAGGGGGAGAAGGTTCGCGAAGTGCTCGTTGAGGAAAAGCTCGCGATCGCCAAGGAGCTCTATCTCTCCGTGACGCTGGACCGATCTCAGCGCGTGCCCATCATCATCGCGAGCGCCCAGGGCGGCATTGAGATCGAGGCCGTTGCGGACGGGGC
>JBAUTP010000080.1:0-10324 GCA_049582265.1 Thermoplasmata archaeon | reverse complement strand
GCCCGCCCGTTTCCAGCGCTCTCCTCGCTACGAAGAACGCTTGGACTGGGAACTAGGAGCGTGAGTCCCGCGCCGAAGACCCCAAAAGAGGAGGCCCCTGCCGCGCCACCAGCGGACGCTCCGGCCGCCGTAGAAGAGAAAGCTCCGAAGAAGGAGAAGACCCCCAAGACGAAAGAGGGGAAAGAAGGCAAAGAGCCCGGTAAGGGGAAGACGCCGAAGCCAGGCGCCGGCCCCCCGGTTTCCAAGAAGATCAAGAAGCCAATCCCCGATAACCCCAATTTCCGCTACATCGTTCGTGTCTCGGACAGCGATTTGGACGGGACTCGATCGACGGCCCTTGCCTTGAGCACGCTGCGAGGACTGGGGCCTCGTACGGCCGATGTGGTGTGCCTGCTGGCGCAAGTGAACCCGATGGAGATGATCGGCAACCTGCCCGAGGCCACGGTCGAAGGGATCGAGTCCATCATCGCGGAGCTCCCACAGAAGGTCCCAGCATGGATGATGAACCACCCTCGGGACTACTCCGGCGGTCAGACCCAGCACTTCATCGCGGGCGAGCTCGAGACGTCTCGGCGCGACGATATCAATCTCATGAAAATGATCCGTTCCTACAAGGGTGTCCGTCACGATCGCGGGCAGAAGGCCCGGGGCCAGCGGACCCGTTCGAACGGTCGAACGGGAATGGCCGCTGGAGTTCTCAAGAAGACCGCCAAAGAAGCGGCTCAGGCGAAGGAAAAGGAAGGCGGCGCAGCCCCCACGCCGGCGGCAGCCACGCCGGCGGCACCGGCAGCGAAGGCAGCGTAGGTTCCATGGGCGATCCCAAGTTCCATCGCCGACTCTACGAGAGGCCCAAGCATCCGTGGGAAGCGACCCGGATGGAAGAGGAGCGCAAGCTCGTCGAGAAGTACGGCCTCAAGAACAAGCGCGAGCTCTGGAAGGCGCAATCGCAGCTGCGTGGATTTCGGCGCCAGGCCCGCGAGCTTCAGGCACGTGTGCGCGCGGGTGAATCCCAGGCCGAGCGGGAGACCGCGGCGTTGATGGGACGACTGACGCGCCTGGGCGTTCTCTCGGGAGGTGAACCGACCCTAGATGACGTGCTGGCCCTGTCGATCGAAGACGTGCTCCGGCGCCGGTTCGAGTGGATCGTTTGGACGAAGGGCCTCGCGCCCACCGCGCGCGGAGCTCGGCAACTTATCGTTCACGGTCATCTCACCATGGGGGACCACCGCATGACCCGTCCGGGCCACCTCGTCCTCGCCGGCGAGGAAGGTCTCATCGACTATGCCGGCGCGAGCCCGCTCCGCGACGAGGACCATCCGATCCGGGTGGCTCTTCGCGAGCGTCGTGAGGGCCGGTCCGAAGCGCCACCCCCTTCCGCCGAATCGGGAGGAGGGTAGGCCGTGGCGCGTGTCGGGATCGCTCACATCTATGCGAGCTACAACAACATTCACATCACAGTGACCGACATCACGGGGGCCGAGACGCTCACCAAGGCCACGGGCGGCATGGTCGTCAAAGCCGCGCGCGATGAATCGAGTCCCTACGCGGCGATGAAGGCAGCCGACCAGGTGGCCGCCGCGATCAAGGAAAAAGGGTACGATACTCTCCACGTGCGTGTCCGAGCGCCCGGAGGGAACAAGTCCCGCTCGCCAGGCCCGGGAGCCCAAGCCGCCATTCGGGCGCTCGCTCGAGCGGGTCTCAAGATCCAACGTATCGAGGACGTGACGCCGGTCCCTCACGACGGCACGAAGCCGAAAGGCGGACGGCGAGGGCGGCGGGTATGAGCATCGACGTCCAGGTGCTGGACCTCCAGCCCCGCTCCATCCGTCTGGAACTCTCGGGAACGACGGCAGCTCAGGTCAATGCGATCCGACGAACGTTGCTCGCTGACGTGCCCAAGCTGGCCATCGAGGATGTGGAATTCCATCTGGGTCCGATCCGTGACGAGACAACGGGGAAGGACTACGACTCCTCGACGAGCATGTTCGACGAGGCGGTGGCCCTTCGGCTCGGGCTCCTCCCGGTCCCAACGGACTTGGGTGAGTTCCGACGCAAGACCGAGTGCACGTGCGGTGGAGCCGGTTGCCCCCACTGTCAAGTGATGTACTCCATCGACAAGAAGGGGCCTTGCACGGTCTATGCGAAGGACGTGGTCCCTCTCGGGGACAACACGCTCGCCATTCTCGAGCCCGAGGTGCCGATCGTTCGACTCGGCGCACGGCAGGCCATCCTGGCCTATGCGACCGCGGTCGTGGGCTCGGCCCGAGAGCACGCGAAATGGCAGGTCGCTCACGCCGTCGGCATTTCCCCGCACCCCGAATTTAAGATGATGAAGAAGCCCGGCTGCTCCGATGCCTGTCTCAAGCGCGTTTGCGAAGCATGTCCGGTCAACATCCTCGAGCTATCGAACGGCAAGATCACCGTCACGGACGAGTCGAAGTGCATCCTGTGCTATGCCTGCGAGAAAGCCTGTGAGCACGGTTCCTGGAAGGTCGAGCCTGACGAGTCACGGCGCTTCCTCAGGTTCGAGACGGACGGGAGCCTCACGCCGCGCGAGGCGTTCCGCTTCGCCCTCAAGGACTTGAAGCGGCGGTTCGAAGAACTTCGGGAAGCGGTCCAGGCGCTGCCCTAGCCTACGACGCCGGAGCTCGTCCTCGACGCCCCGCCACCGGGCTCCAATCATACCGAAGGAGAGCGGCGATGTCGCCCAACCCATGCAGGCGGCGCCCCGCCTCGCCGTCTTTGCCCACGACGAGGACGTGGGCCCGCTGGCTCCGAGCCTCATCCAGGATCGGCAGTACTTCCGGCGTCCGCAGGGCTGCCTCTCCGACGAGTAGGGTCTCGACAGCCCCTTGGTCCATCGCTTCCCTGACCTCCACGGGTCCTACCGCTGCGCGTCGACCTCCGGCCAGCGCCTGCATGAGCCGCTCGACCAAGTCGGACTCGGTCGCGGTCACACTCCCCGCCAATGCCTCGCTGGCTCGGCCGGACCGCAGAAGCTCATCGATCCCGATGCGACCGGATCCCGAGGTGGGATAGACCTTCAGCTTCGCCTTCGCGGCGGGCTCGGCCTCGAGAAGAGCGCGGGCCAGCTCCTCCTTGAGAAACCCGGGTCCGGCGATCACCAGCCCCGCGGCGTCCTTGACCTCAGGTCCTAGGAGGCGAACGAGCTCGGCCACGTACTGGGCCCGGTCCTTCTCTCCTTGGCCGCCCTTGAACTGCTTACCGGAGATCGTTCGATTCACATCCGCCACGGTCTGGATCGCTCGTCCGTGCACGCGAACGATCGAGGACTCTCCCCAGTCAACGCACGCGACGACGAGCACCGGCTCGTTCCGATTGTCGAGGCCCTCATCGAGAAGCGCGCGGTCCGCGGCCGTCACCTCCTCCTTGAGGAGGGTGAGGTCGTCTCCGGTAGAGAGGTCGAGCGTATGGTGCCGACCGATGTCGAACGGCCCTTCGACGATAGGCCCGGTCAAACGTACGTGACCCGAGAAATCATGGAACTCGACCTGCTCCACCTGGATCACGAGCCAGACGCGCCGACGTTCGCGCTGAGCTCCAGGCACATCCTCGGGGGCTTCAGGGTCGCGTCTCGTGGTGCTGGACCCGACACGATCACCGGGGCGAACGATCCGAGCCAGACGCCAGAGGTCGCTCGGAGTCTCCAGTCGAAGCTTGAGCAGACCGGTGGTCGCGTCGCGGTGAATGAGGCGCACGAGGAACTCCTACCGGGAAGGACGCCTCGAGGCTACATAATGTCAGAATGAGTTTCGACGGCTCGTTCCGTCCTCCCATCGGACCCTCCCCCCACGTAGCGCCGGGGGCTGGGTTCCCGCGTGCGGGCGTCATCGTCCACTCTTCTTTCCAAGACCTCTTATCGAAGGAACTCTCCTTCCTGGCCCAGGGGTATGACATCCCGACCAGCTATCGACAGCTGCTAGCGAATCGGTCGTACCGATGGCTCCTGATTGGGGGAGCCGCCACATTTGCGGCCCCCACGGGCGTTTCGTTGATCCTGGTCTGGGCCGTAGCGGTCGCTTACCCTACCTCGGCGCCCTCGGGGTTTGCCCCCCTCGCTCTTGCGCTGCTTGGAATTTCGGCGACGCTGCCCACGCTGGCCGCGGCGTTGGTCTCGGGAACGTTGGCCGACCGAATCAACCGCCGCTGGCTCATGATCGTGGTGAATGCGGCCGCGATCGTCGCGGTGTTCGGGCTCCTCCTCGTCTTCCTGTTCCGCCCCTCGACCTCCATCTCGGTTCCTGGACCCTCGGGGTTTTACGTGCCGCTCTATCTTCTCCTCGCCTTTCCCCTCTGGTCGGTCGTTACCGTCTGCTCGGTCATGTTCCGTCCGGCGTTGAACGCGTCCCTTCCCCGCGTCGTCGAGACCGCCGAGCTCGGCACCGCCAACGGCTTCCTGTTCGGCGTTGCGATCGTCCTGAGCATTGTCGTTTCGTTGGGCGCGACCGGCTCCCTCGAATCCCGTGGGTATGTGCTGGCTCTCGTCCTCCCGCTCGCCCTGTACCTCATCGCGCAAGGTGCCCTCTATCCCCTCCCTACGAACCTGAGCCAGACCCGTTCGGGACCTCGGGAAAGTTTCCTTGCGGATGCCAAAGCCGGTTATGCCTATCTCTGGCACCGCCGGGTCTTGCTCCAGCTCACGCTGGCGGCGCTCGTGATCAACTTTCTCAATGCCATGGCGTTCGTCGAGCTCGGGTTTTATGTCCGCACCTGGCTCAACGTTGGCCAACCCATTCTTTACGGAAGCCTTGTTGCGGCAGCGACCCTGGGCGTCGCGGTCGGTTCCATCCTGATCTCGCGAATCCACTTCGAGCGTCGCGTCGGTTCGCTGCTGATCCTGTTCATTCTCGGCGAGGGCCTCACGGTCCTCGCGTTCGGCCTCATCCGATCGATCTGGCTCGCCATCCCCGATTTCTTCGTCTTCGGGATGTTCCCGGGGATGTTCCAGACCGCCTTCCTGGCGACCGTCCAGGCGACGGTCCCCGATGAGGTGATGGGACGGGTGATGGCCGCCGATGAAGTGGGAAGCCTGGGGCTCGTGCCGGCGGGCCAGTATATCGGGGGGATCCTGACGGCGGCGGTAGGAGTCCAAGTTACCTACCTCGCCGCCGGGGGAGGGACAGGACTTCTCTCCGCCGTGCTGGCAACCTCCTCTCGGGTGCGCAAGCTAGGCTTCGACCCGGGGCAACCGTCTCGGAAGGTCCCGCTCCCTCCTGAACCGGCCGCCGAACCCTTGGGGGCGATCGAGTGAATCCTTCGGAAAGGCTGAAACCCCCCCGGGGTTAGGTCGGCTCGCTCGGCCTGTCGGCCGTGCGAAAGGTACCCGTGTCAACATCGAACGCGCCCACATCCCCGCCTGCCGAGAAAGTGCCCCGGACACCGACGACCGAGGCTAACTCACCGGCCGAGCGGGAGCTCGCGGACCTCGAGCAGCAGATCCTCGAGCATGGCCTTCTCCTCAACCCTGCGGGAGCTGTGAACCTCGGCCTCCACGCCTATGATGGCCAACTCGCCGACCTCTCTCCGACGGCGCTCACGGCATGGACCGGGAAGGCCCGCGAGCTCCTGGCCTCGATCCGCAAGCTGCCCGAGCGATCCCTGACGCCGGACCGGCGGTTGGATCACGACCGGCTGCAGTTCATGCTGGAGAGCGACCTTTGGGGGATCGAGGATGCACGAATCTTCTCGACGCGACCCTCGACCTACCTCCTTCAGCTCGACTTGACCGTCTACCGTAGCCGAGCCTACGCCGCGAAGGACGAGCGAATCGGGGCCATGATCCGACTGCTGGAGGCGACCCCGAAGTTTCTCGAGCAGGCACGCCGGAACCTGGTGGGACCGTTACCCCAACCCTTTGTGACGTTGGGAATCGACATGGCGAGCGGACTCCCCGCGCACTACGATGAGTGCCAAGAGTTCGCCGCCTCGGGCTCGGGATTTGTACGCGAGTTCAAGAAGGCACGGGCGGCTGCCCAAGAGTCGGCCCAAGCGTTTCTTCAGTTCCTTCGAGACGAGCTCACCCGGGCGCGACCCGAGTTTGCGATGGGTCCACACGTGTTCCAGAAGTTGCTGCAGGTCACGGAAGGTTTGAGGACGCCATGGGCGGTCATCCTCGACGACGGTTGGAGAGACCTGCGGCGTAACCAGCGACGACTCGCGGAGGTCGCGCGCGCCATGGCTCCGACCCGCTCCTCGGCCGAGGCCATCCGATCCCTACGGGAGGATCATCCGGCGCCCGACCAAATTCTCGACGAGGCCCGGCGCGCCATCGCGGAAACGCGAAGCCTCATCGTGGACCGGGGATTCGTGAGCCTTCCAAACGAAGTTCCTTGCCGGGTCGAGCCCATGCCGCCGATGGACCGCGCGTACGCGTTCGCGGCGATACGCTCGGCCGGTCCGTTTGAGCCGACCGCCGACGAGTCGATCTACTACGTGAACCCGCTTGACCCAGCCTGGGACGCGCAGCGAAAGAGCCAGTGGTTGGCCTTCTTCAACCGCGCCTCCTTGGGCATCATCACGGCGCATGAGACCTACCCCGGCCATCATGTGCAATTCCTTCATCAGAACAACAAGTCGTTGAGCTCCACCGCACGGACGTACGACTCGAGCTTCGGCGAAGGATGGGCGCACTATACGGAGCAGCTCGTCCTCGAACAGGGGTTCCGTCGAGGGGATCCCAAGGTGGAGGTGGCTCAGCTCCGGGAGGCGTTGCTGCGCGACTGCCGGCTCATCGTTACGATCAGCATGCATGCGGTCAACATGTCCTTCGCCGACGGGGAACAACTGTTCATCCGGGAAGGCTTCACCGAGCCCGCGATCGCGAGCCTAGAGACCCGTCGTTGTGCGGTCATGCCCCCGTACCAGTACACCCTCGGGAAACTCGCGATCCTTCGGGCTCGGGAGGCCTACTTCCGCGAACACCCTAAAGGAAGCCTTCTCGAGTTTCACGACCGGCTCCTGGCTCAGGGCTGCCCGCCCGTAGGGCTGTTGGAGCGCATCGCGCTCCAGGACGTCCCGCCCCGCGTCTAGGTCCCGGTTCGACGAAGTGAGGAGCAGAGGCAAGCGTTCGGCTTCATCGGGTGCGTATCGTGTATCCTCTCAGCTTCGTTCGGGAACATGCCGCCGAACTCCGGGCCGGGTTGGTAACCCGAAACCGATCGTCGGATGACCTCGAAGCGATCCTTGCGGCCGACCTACGCCGACGAGAGCTCCTGAGGGAGATCAATGCGCTGCGGGCGCAGCGGAACACAGCCGCGCGAGGAGAATCCGCCTTGGGGGCTGCGTCTCCCGAAGATAGGACAGCGGAGCGCGCCCGTCTGGGTGAGCTTCGCGACCGGATCCGCGAGCTCGAGTCGGCGGCCGACGTTTTGAACGCATCCATCGAGGAGAAATTGCTCCTTCTTCCCCAGGTTCCGCACTCCTCGGTCCCGTTAGGAAAAGGGCCCGAGGACAACATCGAGGTCGCGCGTGTCGAAGCCTCGCGACAGGCCCCACCGCACCCCCGGCCCCATTTCGACATCGGGCATCAACTCAATCTCCTCGACGAAGAGCGAGGGGTGAAGGTGGCGGGCGAGGGCTTCTACGTTCTCTGGGGGGACCTTGCCCGACTGGAGCACGCTCTCATCCGTTTCATGCGCCGCACCCACCGGCATTCCGGTTACATCGAGGTGGCCCCGCCGATCCTCATCAACAGCGAGTCCATGCGGGGGACGGGGCAACTTCCGAAATTCGCCGAGGATTCGTACCAGGTGAAACGAGATGACCTCTGGCTCGCCCCGACCGCCGAAGTTCCCGTCACGAACCTCTTCCGGGAGGAAGTGTTCCTCCCGGAGGACCTGCCCTACCGAGTGATGGCGTACACCCCTTGCTTTCGACGCGAGGCCGGCGGCCACGGCGTGGAAACGCGCGGGATCGCGCGTGTCCACCAGTTCGATAAGGTCGAGCTGGTGAACTTTGCAACCCCTGAGACGTCCTACGAAAGGCTCGAGGGTCTCCGTGCCGAGGCGGAGTCGGTCCTGCGTCAGCTGGACCTACCCTACCGGGTCCTCAGCCTCTGTACGGGCGACCTGCCTGACAAGGCCGCCAAGTGCTACGACCTCGAGCTATGGGCACCCGGCGTCCAACGTTGGCTCGAGGTGAGCTCGATCTCCAACTTTGAAAGCTACCAAGCCGCCCGTTCGAACATTCGACTCCGCCGCCGTCAATCGGAGAAAGCGGAGCTTGTGCACACACTCAATGCCTCCGGCGTGGCGCTACCCCGATTGATCATCGCGATCCTCGAGAACTATCAGACCGACGATGGTCGGGTCGAGATCCCCGCGGTCCTTGCGGATGAGATGGATGGAGAGCGGTACCTCGCGGCGAACCCCTATGTCGGAGAGCGAGAGCTCGGCCGGGGACGCCGTTCGCGACCGTCGGCCCCTCGTGACGGTCCACCCACCCCGAGCTGAAACGGGCCAGAGGGACCCCGCTCAGGTTGGGCCGCCCAAGCACAAGACTTTGTAGGAGGGTGCCCTATGGGGTAGTAGCAGAAGACACCACCCGGCGAACGAGATGGAAAGGTATTCTATGAATCGAACGCAGAAGGGCGCGGCGATCGTCCTGACGTTGGCCATCACGCTCGCGACGATATCACTTGCCCTGATGTGGGCGCCCCCGGCGACCCACGCGTCGACGTCGTCCGCCGAACGCACGTCGGTGGTAGCCACCGCCGGGTCCCTGTTCAGCGCACGGACTCTCGCGACGGTGATCCACGGCGGGTCGATGACGCCTCAGGCCAGCCACGCGATCTCTCCCGGAGTGAGCCACTCGATCCGACCCGTGCCACCGGCTTCGCCGTCGGGGGGAACAACGACGCACGGCATTTCGGGCTACAAGGCCATGAAGCATTGCTCGATGGGCGCCCACGACAATCGCCTCAAGAGCTAGCGGCTCGTAGCGCCGAACCTTGTTCTCGTTAGCGAGGCGTTTCTTCGCTTGGGCGACATCGCCCTGCACGCTTGACGAGCTTGCCTTCGCCCACCAGGATGTTCCTTTCCGATATTCACGTCGGTTCCTTGTAGGGCGGTGGGTCCGGCCGAAGGACCCATTTCGGTCTCGCCGGTTCTCCCTATTCGACGGGGGGACCGAAAAAACGATGGCGCGGGTCCGTCCACCGCCTCAAGGCGTTCTGAGTCATGGTGCGAGGTAGGCTCTTGGGGCGGGTGTCATGTGACGTGATCCGCCATGCTCCCGCCCGCGGGTGACCTCCCGGACTCGTGGGTTAGCTTCCGTTCGACAGAGCGACGCGCCGGCCACAACCTCGGGCCATCGGTGTGCGGGGGTCCATGACGAGCCGTTCACCTCGCGAGGGACCTGCGACGCGAAGCCCTACGGCGGAGTCGCCGGGGCCTGAGCTGGGTTGGACGACTGGGCTCGGGTGCGCAGCTGGCGCAGAATTCCTTGGGCGCCGGCCAGCACAAGGAAGGGCGCGACGAGGCTGAGCCCCGGAAGGATGTAGAAGATCCCTCCCACCTTCGTGATCGTCGAATTGTACCGACTCCCGATTCGATAGATGCCGATCAAGAGCCCGATCACGCCAAGGAAGGTTAAGAGGAGCCCGAAGAGCAGTAGCGTCTCCAAGTAGAACAGGGAGTTGAAGTTGACGCAAGCGGTTACGGATGCCGTCGACGTACACGCCACGGCCTGGTACACTTCGTAAAGGTAGCCCCCAAGCCCACCGATTACGATGAGCACTCCGACGATGCCTACGATGCCAAGACCCATGGGTCCGCCAAACCCGGAATGGGTTTTCCGGAGGGCGCTGAACGAGAGAACATACAGTAGGACGCCGACAAGTGAAATGAGAGCCCCGACGAGGATCACGCCGATCACGTCCTCGAAGTCAGTGACGGTGAACTGTCCCGTCCCACTTCCCAGGGAAACCCCGCGCACGAGGACATGGGTTCCGGTGACCACGAGAAGGGCGACGGGTCCAACGAGTACTACCAAAAGTGCCACGATGTCCATCACCGCGGCTGAGCGGGCCCGTCGAACGCCCTGGAATTCCGAAGCCGCCGGCGCCCCTGGCGGATTGGGCATCCACGGGGCTACCGGCGCGGAGGGGACCATCGGCGGAGGGGCCGTAGCTGTCACTTCCGCGGCGAACACGAGGTCTTAGAAGAACCCTTTGGAACGTCGGCGCCCCCATCGATGCCGTGAGATCGCTGTGGCAACTGAGGAAGACCCTTCCAGGGGAGCGCTGGGCACCCATTCCTCTTCGAGAAGCCGGTGGACCATGCTCGGAGAACGAGGAGAACCCGCG
>JBAUTP010000079.1:0-2585 GCA_049582265.1 Thermoplasmata archaeon | reverse complement strand
GGTAGTAGCCATGCTCGACAAAATCGTGGTTGGCGATGTCGGCGGATACGTTGGCCGCCATCGCATAGCCGGAGGGAGGGGTCAGGTTCGCGGACTGGACATTCGTCAGCGCGAACTGGCCCGTGGGTTCGGCGATGGGCACCACCACGAAAAGACTGATGAGGATGACGACGGCAAGTCCGCCCACGGCCCAGCGCTTGGCGTCCAAGGGGGAAATGTCGTTGAGCGGCGGTGGATGCCGAAGTCCCAACAGAAAGATGAGGAGACCAAAGAGGAGCCAACCCAGGTAGAGCGTGTAGAACCCGAGCGCGAACAAGAGCAGGACCGCGCCCCAGCTCACGTACCTCGCGCGGTCCCCGAACAGCGCTCGGAACACGTGACCGCCGTCCAGCGTGCCCGCCGGAAGAAGGTTGATGGCGGTGACGAAGAGGCCGACCCATCCCGCGAGCGCGACCGGGCTCAAGTTGGCGTACGAGATCGGAACGAACTGCGACAGCGCGACCCAGAAGAGCGAGAGCCCATAGGCGAGACTCGAATAGTTAAGGCCGAGGACGGTCACGCCGCAGTTGTTGAGCGGTATCACCGGGGAATGAGCGGAGAGGAAGAGACCGAACAGCGTGACCGGGATGGCCACGACGAACCCGGCGATGGGTCCCGAGGCTCCAATATCGAGTAGCGTCTTCCGGTCCGGGATCGGCTCTCGGATGCTGATGAACGCACCAAACGTGCCGAAGAGGATCGGCGGGGGAACTGGAAGGAAGAACGGCAACGAAGCGTCCACGTGGTGCCGTTTCGCCGTAATGAAGTGGGCGAGCTCGTGCAGGCCGAGGATTCCCAGGATTGGGAAGGCAAATTCGAGAGCCCCCCAGGCAAAGTCCGTGATCGTGAGGCTCGCACCGCCCACGTACGACAGCCAGACGAGCGACCCTGCGAAGACCGTCGTCGAGATCGTGGCCGCCAGAAGGATGACATTCCAGACGATGCCCGCACGACCCATAGGGGGTTTCGGGTAGACCTCGACCGAGTACTCTCCCGCCTGGTAGCGGAGGAAGGGGACGTACGATTTCGCCCACATCTCTCGGCGTAGCTTGTCGAACGAGGACTCGAGCGTCGTGGGGTCGGCCGCCACCAGGAACACGACGGAGTTCGGTGTTACCCGCGTCTCGTAGACGGGAAAGAAGGCCGTCACGTAGCCACGAATACGGTCGATCTCGTTCGACCCTGGTCCCGTCGGTCCGGCCGACGGAATCGGTCCCGGAGCCGAAGGAATCCCACCGTATGGCATCGGGTCAACTGCTCCCGGACGGCGGGGCGGCGGACTTGCGCAAGCGGCGGGCCCTCTCCTTCGCCGAGAACCCGGTGGCGGCTTCCAGGAAACGGTTGAACCGGCGGATCGTCTCTTGCTGGACTGGCTCGGGCACGCTCGAGTCCATGACGAGGTCCACGGCGAGCTCCTTTCCGTCGGGCCAGGTCTGGAGTCGCGCGATCGCTCCGAACTTACCCACGATGCGTTCGTCCGCGACCGCTACCTCCTCAAAGGTCTCTCGGCAGACCTCCTCCAGATGCGCGGTGGTGAGCGTGCGTCGATGGCTCGGACGAACGGGATAATGTTGCACGGGTGGCTCGAGAATCGATGGAGCGGATTTAAGGTTGATTTTGGACGGACGCCGTTCAGACGGTCTCGATCTCGAACAGGACTCGGTAGCCCCGGAGCAACCGGCTTACCTCGTCGCAGAGGTCGAGCAGGCGCTCGCGGTTCGCCGGTCCGGACCAGTCGTAGACGAAATCATAGTTGCCCTGCGTGGGAACGAATCCGAAATCGCGCAGTCGGTCGGCGACCTCGGAAGGCTTCGCCCCCTCGCTGTGAAAGGTGACGCGAAGGTACGTTTCCACGGCGTTTCGGGGGAGCGCGATGGCATAAAAGACTACGTCCGAACGTGATGGGCTTTCTGCCCGCGACCTCGCCGACGTGCTTCCAGAACGCCGAGGACCGACCGCTCCAGGCTCTCTGGCCGAGGTCCTGTGGCCCGTGGGGCGGGCCACCCCCCGGTCGCGTCCCTGACCGAGACGCCGAGCGACCCGCGGTCGCCCCGCAAGATGACGATGACGAGCTCGTGATCCATGGCGGTTTCCCGGGCCAGATTCACGGCTCTGCGCCGAAGCGATGCATCGGTGGCCGGGACGAGAGTTCGGGGACCCGGTCGCCGGTGGGTGACCCGAAGCGGGACTAGGCCCAGCGTGCGTTTCCACACCCGCGCAACCCGTTGGAGGTCCTGCGGTCGGTCGCTGACGACGAGCATATCGAGCGGAACCCTTCGCTTCCCTTCGCGGTCAATGAGGCCGGCGCGGATGCGCCGAGAGCTGATCGGCAGTAGGTCGTCCCCCAGGACGAATCGGACCCACCGCACACGAAGCGGCGCGAGGCCTCGGCGTTTCCGCTCCTCGTTCACCGACCGGACGCCCGCTCGCGTGTCCGCGGACGCGACGAGGAGATCAACGTCGGGGTCGACGGACCGTCCCCAGGTATCGCTGAGCGATGCCACCGTGAACCGATCGGGAGAGGCGTGGTTCGTGAGGTACTGAAC
>JBAUTP010000078.1:0-7317 GCA_049582265.1 Thermoplasmata archaeon | reverse complement strand
GTTGGGAGCTGTTCAGGCAGGGCTGCTCCGATCGGCGGAGGTGAAGTGGGTGCGTTGGCCTGGCGGAGAGATCGCGGACCGCTTCGACCCCGCCGCCTTAAACTGGTCGGGCCTCATCTATGCCACGGACGGAGTGCCGACGCTACCCGCGTCGAATACGTCGCAGTTTGTGGCCTGGTGTAAGAGCATCTCTTGTCAGGCGATCATCACGGTGCCAGCAGAGGTCGACGAGCCCTCGCTCGCCTCCGACTACGCGTCGTACCTGGAACAAACCCTCGATTTTTTTCCCGCCTATTG
The DNA here is from genome assembly GCA_049582265.1 of Thermoplasmata archaeon. Classification (GTDB taxonomy): domain Archaea; phylum Thermoplasmatota; class Thermoplasmata; order Lutacidiplasmatales; family UBA184; genus Lutacidiplasma. Next base: position 7,020 of record JBAUTP010000078.1, on the reverse strand, counting down.
GGAGATCGGGAACGAGCCCGCAGACTGGAGCCACTTCGGGGTCCCGTGGGACTCCTGGACCGGGGAGCAGAACATCACTCCCACACCCGAGCAGTATGCAGATGTCGTGAACTCGTACACCGTAGCGATCCACAGCGTCGACCCTGAGGCGCGGATTATTGGGTTGGGTGGGGTCGGCGCCGGCGTTGCCACGGAAGGGGAGTGGATCAACGCCACGATGGCCGTCAACGGTGCCAATCTTTCCGCGGTGGCCGTCCACGTTTATCCCGCGGGGAACAGTTATGCGAATGAGTCGGCCGCCCAGGTGTTCGCGACGTTGAACGGACCCGCCGCCTTGAGCCAGCGAATCCCGAAGGACCGGGGGGATGTCGCCGAGGACTGCTCGAACTGTGCCGTCACGATAGTGGCGGACGAACTCGGAGTCGGAACCGAGGCTCCGTTCGCCGGATTTGCTACGGGCTTTGGCGTGATCCCGTTCCTTGCGGCCGAGTATGTCCAGGGTCTAACCCTCAACGTGACGAACCTCGACTACTTCACGCTTCAATTGAATGCCCCGACGGCGCTGCTCGGCTCCACCGGCGCCGTGCAGCCGGTCGCGAACCTCTTCACCGACTTCTTGCCGGAGTTGCCAGAAGCGATCGATGGTTCTCACGTCAACGAATCTGGCAATGGACTCTACGCACTTGCGGGAGTGTCGGAAAATGGCTCGACGGACCCGACCATCCTTTTGGTGAACACGAACACCTCGGTCGCGTATGCGGTCAATCTTACGGCCTCAGGATTCCCTTCCCGGACCTACGTCGAGTCGGTGACCTGGAACTCATCGGGGCCGTCCCCCATCACCCAGTACCTCAACCAGCCGTTCCCGCTCAACGTGGTAGTGCCACCCCAGGGACTCGGGCTCTGGAGATCGGAGTCGGGGGTACCGTTCTCCGTCTCCCGGTTGGGCCCACCGCTGGAACCTAAGGAGCGAATCATCACCAACCCAACTGCGGCTCGGGCGAGCGGACCTTTCGTGATCCCCCCTCCGAGGGACTCGGCGGGAGAACGAATCTATCTCACCCACGTCACGGGCGCGTCCTCCGGGCGCGGTCGCAAGATCTCGACGCCAGCGAGAATGCAGAGACGTGCCCTTATAGTCGACACCGGTCCTCGGGAGGGGATTCCCGGAAGTTTCGGCCGTTGCGGAACGTCCGGCGCAAGGCGATGAAGCGTCTGCAGCACTGGTCGGTGGCTTGGTTCAGGGTTACGGGCCCCGCCCAGCTGTGTTCCTGGTCGGGGCCAGAGCGTCGGAATGCGCCCGGTGATCCCGCGTGACGCTCCCTGACGCCGCCCCGGCGGCACCCAACATTGTAACGATCATCCTTGATTGTGTCCGATGGAAGAGCCTTAGCCTGGGGCACGGGACACGCATTGCTCGCACCCCCACCATGGATGCCCTGGCACGAAAGGGCACCTCGTTCTCCAGGGCCGTCGCTCCGGCCAACTGGACCGTTCCGGCCATGATGTCCGTGGCCACCGGAACCTACCCGTCGACCCATCAGCGTCGAAGCTTCGTCACCGGTCCCGCGCCCCTCGAGACCGCAGCCAGCTGGGTGGCGCGTGCGGGGTATGAGACCGTGATGTTCACGGAGCAGATCCATCTCGTGGCCGGGTACGGGCTGGAAGAAGGGTACGTGACGCGGTTTTCCCCGGCGGACCGGCTCTCGGCGCAAGGGGAGAACCGAACCATCACGAACCAGCTTTTCCTTCACTCCAACGTCCTCTATTCGAACACGGTTCGACAGCTCATCCAGTCGGTCCCTCCGTTCATCATACCGATCAACCTGGTCAATCACCAATCCGAGGTGGAGTTCAAGCGACGCGTCGCGGGGCCTGAGATCGTATCCCAGTTCGCCGAATGGATGCGCGTCCGCAAGCCCGGTCGACCGCTCCATCTGCTGTTCAACTTCGTCGATGGTCACGAGCCCTATCCCCGGACCGACGAGTGGGACTCTCTCACGTTCCTTCAGAAATGGTACGCCCGCACTCCCAAGTTCTATCTTCTCTCGGTACCGCGGATGCAGGAAGTAGTACCCTGGAGGGAGTTTGAGGGGGGCTATCTTCTCGCCGTCGAGTCCGCCGACGCGAAAGTGGCCCGTGTCATGGCGGCTCTCTCCGCGGCGGGAGAGCTCGAGCGATCGCTCATCATCCTCACGGCGGACCACGGCCAATGTTTCGGGGAGGACGGACATGTCTTCCACGGGAACGGTGCCGTCGATGCCGTAACGCGCGTCCCGCTGGTGGTGGTCCCCCCCAGCGGCATGAGCCTTCCCTCACGCGTTGATTCGTGGACGAGCCTGTGCGAGATCCACGGTTGGATGAAGGCGACCGCCAAGGGTCTGCCGCCGTTCGGTGAGGACGGTCGGGCTCCGGCCCCGTTCGCCCCAGAACTTCCCAACCCAGAGACGGTGTACAGCGAAGGAAATCCCGCCGGTGATGTGAACCGCTCCCTGGCAGGGATCGGAAAGGACCGAACCTGGAACCATCGCCTCGTGGCGGCGTACCGCGGGGATGAGAAGTACCTCTGGGACATGGAATCGGGCGCGGTTCTCCATTGGCTATTGAAGACCGACCCGGATCATACCACCCCCGAGATTCTTTCGGGCAGTGAGCGGGACCGGATTCGCGACCAGGTTTTCGGACCCTACGAAAGAGGAGCTCCCTCGGGGCAAGCACAAGCGGAGGTGGTCGAACGTGAGGAGCTTACCGACAAGCGAATGCGTTCCTGGGGCTACGACTGACCCGGCCCCTGAGGGCCCGGACCCCGCTCCCCTCCCGTCACGGATCCCTTCCTCCTCCGCAGCTCGAGTGTCGGTCGCAGGAGACCCCCGTTGGACGCGGTAGAAGTCGATGACCGCAGCGGCGCCATGCTCTCGGTGGGCCGTGGCACCATTGTCATGGCACTCGCGACCGTCGTCTCCCTTTTCTTCAATTTCATCGCCCGCGTCGCGGTAGCTCGCGGGTACTCCGTCGCGGCGTGGGGAGAGTTCAGCCTCGGCGTGGCCCTCGCCGGTCTCCTATCGATCGTTGCCGTCATGGGTCTTCCTCAGGCCGTCGCTCGCGCGCTCGCGTACGAGCACGACCCGGATCGGCGACGAAGAATCATCCGTACAGGATTGGCGATCACGGGCATAACCTCGGTCGCTGCCTCCGCGTTGGTCTTCCTCTTCTCTCCGGAGCTCGCGCACCTCTTCTCCGGTGGGGCGGCCCCGGCGACCTCGGGGGGCCTTACGCTGGTCTTCCAAATGTTCTCCGTCACGGTTGGCTTCACTCTCATGGCGAACTTCCTGGCGGCGCTGTTCCAGGGGTTTGAGGACGCCGGGCCGAACGCGTGGTTCAACAACATGGTGAACCCCGGACTCTTCGTGGTCTTCGTCCTTTTGTTCATCGTCCTCCACTTGGGCTTCTTTGGCGCGCTCCTCGCCTACACCTTGGCGAGCGCGTCAGCGTTCGTGGGGATCGCGATCTTCACGGCCGTTCGATTTCACCGGAATCTCGAGCGTCCGTTCGCCCGGTCGACCGCCTCGCTGCCGTCGAACTTCTATCCCTTAACGCTCGCCCTCTGGGGGGTGACCAGCCTCGCGTTTCTCACGCTGTTCGTGGACACGCTGATTCTCGGTGTCTTCTGGCCCCCGACGATCGTCGGGGAGTATTCGTCGCAAACCATCCTCGCCCGACTCGTTCTCGTCGTGAACAGCGCGCTGCTGTTCATTTATCTCCCGGTGTCGGCCCGACTCGTCAGGGCGAACGACTTCCAATCGCTCCGATGGACCTTCGCCACATCGACACGGTGGGTCCTGGGCATCGCGATCCCCCTGCTTCTCCTCTTTGTCTTCCTTCCCGACGAGTCTCTCACGGCGGTCTTCGGTGCCAAGTACGCCACCGGACAGGTCGCCCTCAGCATCCTCGTCATCGGATCGTTTCTCTCGGTGGCCGTCGGTCCTGTCACTTCGTGCCTAAGCGGTCTCGCCGCGACACGCGTTCTTCTGTGGAGCTCCCTCGCCTCCATGCTGACCAATGTGATCCTGAGCCTCGTCCTGATCCCGCCGTACGGGCTCTTGGGCGCCGCTATCGCGTGGTCCGTCGCCCGGGTCCTGTATCCCTCGTTGGGGGCCATCGTGCTGTCGCGCGAATGGGCCATCAGCACGTGGAAACGGAGCGTGGTGCTCCCCACCGTGTTGGCCTTTGTGATCGGCGCTCCCCTCTTCGCGATCGTTAACCTATTCCATCCCGTCTATTGGCTCGTCTATCCGCTCTACTTTGTCGGGGTCGGGATCTTTATCCTCGCCGTCCTGGCCACCCGGAGCCTGGACGCGGGAGATCTCATCTTCGCACGGTCGATAGAAAATGCGCTCAACGTCAAGCTGAGCACGGTGGAACGGTTGATCCAGAGGTTCACCGAGGACACGCCGCAACCCCTCCCGTCGGACGGGCCCGGGCCCCCGTGAAGCCGATCACCGTCATCGTCCCGCTTCCTCCGTCCTATCGCGGCGGAACCGAGGAGTACGCCTACCAGGTGGCCCGTCGGCTGGCGGACCACTGGCCCGTACAGATCGTGACGACGAACGTTCGGTGGGACCCCACGACCGAAAGCGTACCCACGGGGAGCATCCCCATCGAGCGGATTCCCGCTCGCGAGCTCCTGGAGCGACCTGTCGTGCTCGGCGCGCACGCTCGCCGACAGTTGCGGCGAGCCGTCGGCGCTTCCTCACTGGTCCACCTCCACATGCCGTTCCCCATGGTCGAGCGCTGGGTCGCGGGCTGGGCGGCGCGCGCGCAGATCCCGTTGGTCCTCACCTACCACATGGATGCCGAGGTGGGTCCCGACGTTCTTCGACCGGTGCGGACCCTGGTGCAAGGCGCCTACCGGCGGTTCTCGGCTCGACCCGCGCTCGCCCAGGCGGCCAAGGTGGTCTCGAACAGCCGGGGCTATGCGGAGGAATCTCCTGTTCTCTCCTCCTATCTTTCGAAGGTCCAGGTGATCCCGAAAGGGGTGGACCCCGTCCGATTGAAGATCGGCGCACCCTCTTCCCCGACCCAGGGATCGCCCGTCCTCCCGACGCCCTCAAGCCCTTCCACCCGGCGGGTTGTCTTCGTCGGACGATTGACCCACTACAAGGGGGTCGATGTCCTCCTCGACGCCATCGGTGAGCTCAACAGGTCGGGACGAGCGGTCGACCTTTGGGTGGCCGGCCGAGGACCCCTTCGGGAGTCCCTGGAAGAGCGCGCCAAGGCCATGGGCATCGATCGCCAGGTCCACTTCCTCGGGTTCGTTCCCGATAGCGAGGTGGGGGACATGTTCCGTGCCGCCGACGTGGTCGCGTGCCCCTCGATCGGCCGGCTGGAAGCGACCCCGACGTCCCTCGAAGAGGCAGCGTCATGCGGAGCCCCGGTCGTAGGCTCGGCGATACGGGGTACCGAAGAGACCGTCCCTCATGACGGGGTTCGGGGAATCCTCGTACCGCCGGAAGATTCGAGGGCGCTCGCTGAGGCGATTGCCCGCCTCATGGATCAGCCTCGCCCGCCGGCTCCTCTTCAGGTTCGAACGTGGGCGGATGTCGCCAGCGACTACCACACCCTCTTCGAAGACCTGATGGCGAGGCCGGAGCCGCGGACATTTCGGTCGTAGGGGAACGCCTTTGCTCGAGCCGAGTCGTGGACACCCCAAACGATAGGTCGACATCGCTCCGCTGGCCCGCTAGTCTAATGAGCGAGACCGTCCCAACGCGGACATGAGCTCGGCGCCCGACGCTGACCCCCCGCCGAAACGCCTACTGATCATCGGCCTAGATTCGGCCCCTCCCGACTTCTTCTTCGACCGAGTGCTCCCGCAGATGCCCAACATCCAACGCCTTCTGCGGGACGGCGTCCACGCTCCGTTGCGAACCACGGACCCCCCCGTGAGCGTTCCCGCGTGGCCCGTCATGTTCACCGGTGTTGACCCCGGCACGTTGGGATTCTACGGCTTTCGCCACCGCATGAATCACTCGTATACGCGCTACTACACGCCGACGTCGACCCTTCTTCCTGTACCGACCCTATGGAAGCTCGCCTCCGACCGCGGAAAACGGGTTGCTGTCATCGGCATGCCCCCCGGTTACCCTCCACCCAAGGTGAATGGTCTCTACATCTCGGATTTTCTCACGCCCGATGGTGCGCGTGACTACGCGTATCCCGAGAGCCTACGCAACGAGATCGAGGCGAAGTGGGGAACGTACGAGTTCGACGTCGTTTTTCGCGCCGATGAACGCGTTCAGCTCTACGACAACATTCGCCGGATGACCGAGAAGCGGTTCAGCATCGCCGAAGAACTCTACCAACGGGAGCGCTGGGACGTGTTTGCGATCCATGAGATCGGGGTGGACCGAATCCACCACGCCTACACCAAGTACTTCGACCCCGCTCACGCCGATTTCCAGCCCGGGAACCCCTTCGAACACGTGGCTGAACAGTACTATGGGTTCATCGACCAGCAGGTGGGCCGTCTGCTTCGACACGTGGACGACGAGACGCTCGTCGTGATCGCGTCGGACCACGGGAGCATGCCCATGCAAGGCTGTTTCTGCATCAACCAGTGGCTCATCGAACGCGGCTACCTCACACTACGCCAGATGCCGAAACCGGGTACCCCTCTCGAAAAGTCGGACGTCGATTGGTCACGCACGACGGTGTGGAGCGCGGGAGGCTACTACGCGCGGATCTTCTTCAATCTCGCCGGTCGTGAAGCTACGGGGATCGTTTCGCCCGAGGGGCTGCCGGCGCTAAAGTCCCGTCTCACCGCTGACCTCAACGGGATCCCGGGCCCGGACGGAAAGCCCCTCGGGGTCCGAGTACTCGACCCCCGTGAGATCTACGCGACCGTTCGCGGGGATCCACCCGACCTGATGGTCTACTTCGACGAACTTCGTTGGAGGTCGGCGGGCACCCTGGGCCACCCGTCGAACTATCTGCGTGCCAATGACACGGGGCCCGACGACG
>JBAUTP010000077.1:0-7361 GCA_049582265.1 Thermoplasmata archaeon | reverse complement strand
GAAGTTGGCGACGAAGATCTCGTTTTGACACGAATCGTACACGATCCCGACAGGATCTTCACCGACCGGGATGGAATCGACGACCGCATCCGTGGCAGTGGAGATGACGCTCACGGAATCGCTGTCCTCGTCGGTGACGTACTCCTTCTGGTTCGCAGGGTCGTAGATGGATTCGGCAGGAGAATATCCATTCCCCGCAAGGAAATTTCCGGGCTCGAGCGTATTGTTGAGCAGGACCAACGTTTGGTTGACCCGAGGTTCGCCCGGGACAGGGAAGGTACGGAACGGGCTCCCAGTACGCTCTCGCGGTACGGAGGCGAAAGGACCCATCGCACCGGGTCGAGGAGACTCTCCGTGGGAGGCTGGGCCCGACGGAGTCGATGACATACGTGACGCCTGTTGCAAAGCGTCGATTCCTGCGTGACTGGACGCGATTCCCAGTACGCCGGCCGTGCTGGCAAGGCAGATCACGAGACACGCCGAGAGGGTTATCCACCCGGCCCGGCGCTTTCCACCGTTCCAGTCGGCGCCTTCGAAACCATTCATCCGGATTCCGGTCCGCATCGAGTTGACGAGTTAAAGATGTAGGACGCACGAGAGCGCACGGTCCCACCGGTACCTCGAACCACCGCGCTTCAGGGATCAATCCACGTCGTTGACGTCTCTCGTTCGGCGCTTGGGTGACGTCGCCTGGGAAGACCCTATCGACGCTGGCCCTCCGACCGCTCGGAACCTGCTTGGTGCCCGGAACGCGGGCTTGATGACCAAGTCAGTTGGCTACTTCGGCTCCCTCCGCAAAGGTCCTTCTCCCGAGACTCCACGTGATCGGGCGGGGCCAGGCCCAGGCCGAAGGAGCACCCGACCGGGCCGAGGTATCCCAGGCCACCGAGGGAGGACTGGTGAAGTGCCTCTAGCGTCCTTCCCGGAGCATGGGAAGGGGCTCCTCGAAGCCCGCCTCGTTCCCGCCGAGCGGCCGGCCGAGCAGGTAGGTGGACCTCGCGCCGTCGACGCGGACGGGTACGGGAGTCCCGATGGGCTGGGGCCCGGCGGCCACGAGAGGAAGGTAGTTGGGAAGGCGACCCAGCGTGCTTGTGCCCTGCCCACGCTCGAGGAACCTCACCGACACGGTTTGGCCGATCCAGCGTTCCATCCGTCGGCGGGCCACACGGAGGCGATGCTGCGTTAGCTCGCGACTCCGGCGTTTTACCACGTGAGAGGGAAGCGGCCGTTCACGGGCTGCGGGCGTGAGCGGTCGGGCAGAAAATCGCGTGACATTGACAATCTCTGGTTGCACTTCATCGAGCAGCGCGAGTGTCTCGGAGAACTCGGTATCGGTCTCCCCCGGGAATCCAACGATGACATCTGTCGCGAGCATGAGGTCCGGAAGGCGTCGCCGCGCCTCCGCGACCAGCGACTGGAAGTCGCCGGCGTGGTAGCCTCGGCGCATGCCGTCGAGGACCCGGTCCGCGCCGCTCTGAACGGGAAGATGAAGAAATCGGTACGAGTGAGGGTCGTCCAGCGCCTCCCAAAGGTCGCTCGCGATCGGCTGGAGACTTTGGGGGCTCATCATCCCAATCCGCACTTGAAAGTCTCCGCCGATGGAAGTTACCTCTCGGAGGAGGTCGGGCAACCTCAAATCGCCTGGCAGGTCTTCTCCCCAGCACGAGGTATCGAGGGAGGACAGTCGGATCTCCGTCACTCCACGCTCAACAGCGGCACCCACCCGTCGGAGGACCTCGGGTAGTGGGACGCTCGTGAGCCGGCCGCGAGCCAACCGGCTAAAACAGTAGCTGCAGTGGCTCGTGCAACCCTGTGCGATGACCACGTCTTCCACGGCGGGAGAGACGGCTGCGGTTCGGTGAGACTCCTCGGGGTCATGTGCCGGAAAGGAGGCGAGGATACGGGGCAGCTCGGCTTGTTCGCGGATCGGTACGAACAGGGTTCGTTCACGCCCCGGGCCCGTGAACTCGGCGGTTCGAAGGGGAACGAGGCAGCCCGTGACGACGACCTTCGGGGTGCAGCCGGTGAGAGTGCGCCATCGGCGAACCATCCGGTCCTCCGTACTTTGGATGACCCCACAGCTGACGAGAACCCCCACGTCGGCCGCCGTGGGTTCGGAGGCCATCGTGTGCCCGGCGGCGGACAGCTGACGGCGAAGTTCTGCCGCCTCCCCCTGGTTCTGCGTGCATCCGTAGGCCTCGATGAACACACGCATCTTCGGGTTGGGAGCCACTCCGGGGGAAGGTCGGTCTGTCAGAACACCGAAAGCTTGTCGGTCAGCAAACGTTGCGGGATGGTCCCGACCTGGCTGAACCAGTGCTGCGCCACGCTCATGGCGGTCGGTTGGACCTGGTTGAGTTTGACGCCGTTAGCCGGAAGTATCTGTAAGCTCGCGACTTGAGGCTCCACGACCGGTTTACCTATCTGCGACAAGATGCGGACGTGGATCTCCTTCACGTCGCCCCCGGCTTCCTTGACCACGTCCTGAGCAATGAGGTTCGAAAGCAGATTGTAGATCTTGCCCACGTGGTTGACGGGGTTCTTTCCGGCGGTCGCTTCGAGACTCATGGGGCGGCAGGGCGTGATGAGCCCGTTCGCCCGATTGCCTCGCCCTACGGAACCGTCGTCGCCCGCCTCCATCGAAAGGCCGGTGACCGTGAGATAGTACCGACCCAGTTCCGGATCGTCCCCGGTGTTGACGTCGATCGTCACTTCCCGGGTCGTGAGCTTGGCGGCCTGGTCGGCGAGTTTGTCGTGGATCTGCTCGCATACGCTCTGGTAGGCGTCCGCGTCCTCTATCTCCGAGTCTACGAGGGCCGCCGCGACCGTGAGGCGAACTTTATTTCCGGAGCGGAAACCCATCACCTTGACGTCCTCGCCGAGCGCGGGGAGCTTCCTCTTGAGCTTCGTGGTGAGGAATCGCTCGGATTCGAGGACCACGCGCTCGGTCTCGGAAAGGGGTGCGAACCCGACCCCGAAGGAAGTGTCGTTGGCGAGCACCGCCTTGTGATCGAACACACCGCGAAGGTCCACGGAACCGGAGCCGATCATGCAATCGAACTCCACGTGCTTTTCGATATCGAGGTGAGAGCAGACCGATTGAACGTACTTCTTCGCCGCCTCCACGGCCGTCTCGCGGTACGGGAGCTTCTCTCCATTGACCTCCGTCGTCGCCCGGCCGACGAGCAGCATGTACATCGGCTTCGTGACCCGGCCACCGCCGAATTTCGGCTCCGACGCGCCTCCGACCACTTGGGTCTCGTCGGTATTGTGGTGAAGGATCCGGCCAAACTCGTCCAGGTAGAGCCGGGAGAGGGCACGGCTCACGCTCTCCGCCACCCCGTCGGCGATCGAGTCGGGGTGCCCGAGGCCTTTCCGTTCGACGAGTTCGATGCCCTGCTCCTCGATGTGGACCGTTCTCAGCGGTTCGACGATGATATTCTGGGCCATCCGGGTCCCTTGGGCTCGGTCCGAGTCAGTGGGGGGCATAACCCTTGCGTCGGCCAGCATGCGAGTATGCCTTGGCAACTCTCTTGCATCACGTGGAAAGGGGCTTCCACATATGGGGACCCTCGGGCCCATACCCGAGTCGTCGGTAGTACTCCCGCGTGCCGACGGCACTCAGGACGTAGAGCCTTGAAAACCCCGCATCGCGGGCGAGTTCCTCCGCCCGCGCGACCAGCCGGGCGCCGAACCCGGTGTGTTGAAACCCCCCGTCGTACGCGCTCGCCCTCTCTCCCACGGGGACCTCGCTTCCCACCACTTTGAGCTCGCGGATGACGGGTCCCGGGAGACCGGGTGGACTTGCATCGGAGGGAAAACGCATTCGGAGGAACCCGACGAAGGCACCCGACGAAATGTCTTCGAAGCTCAGGAAGACCTCCGTCCCGCCGCTGGCCGGGTACTGGGTCTCGGTGAGCTCGAAGGAGGAAGGAGACGAAGGTTCCCTACGCCCCACCTCTCGACATCGCAAGCACTGACACCGTTGACCCACCGATACCATTCGCCGCTGAGCCTGCTGGCGGAGATTGCCGGCGCGGACACCCGCGGCGATGAGGCGAGCGGGTATGTCCCGCTGGATACGTTGGATCCTGACCCAGCGCGGAACGACGGCTTTGATTCGAGCTATGAGCTCGGTCGCGACCTCGAGCGAGTACGGGGAGTAGCGTCCGGCCTTCCACTCGTCGTATAACCCAGTACCGGGGAGTACCAGGGTCGGGTAGATCTTGAGCATGTCCGGACGATAGCGTGGATCGTCCCAGAGGCGTTCAAAGTCACCGAAATCCCGGTCGGGATCCATCCCGGGGAGACCCAGCATCCAGTGATAGCAGACCTTGAGGCCTTGGTCTCGAGCTTCTCGCGTGGCGTTGACCACATCCTCGGTGCCGTGCGCACGCCCGACCGCGGCGAGCACATCATCCCTCAGGCACTCGACACCGATCTCGACTCGCGTGACCCCCGCTTCCAGGAGCTCGGGTAGGATACGTTGATCGCACCAGTCCGGGCGAGTTTCGACGGTCAGGCTCACGCACCGATGGCTGGCGGTCTCGTTGGTCCGCTGGGCCGACGCGAGGTCGGGAGAGGAGACTCCGTTCAGGCCGTCAAAGACCCCTTGAAACACAGAAAGGCGGTAGGCTCGGGGGCGCGAAGGGAAGGTCCCCCCCATCAGGATGACTTCGACCTTGCTCGTGGGGTGCCCGATCGTCTCGAGGCTTTCGAGGCGGTGCTGAGTGATGGCTCGAGCGTCGTAGTGGAACTGCGCGCCCCGAAGCGCCGAGGGTTCTTCGCCGGTGTAACTCTGCGGAGACCGCGACTCGAGACCTCCCGGGCAGTAGGTGCACCGTCCGTGGGGACAGGCGGCCGGTGCCGTCATCACGGCGACCACGGCCACGCCCGAGAGCGTGCGCGTGGGCTTTCTTCGCACCCGTACGCGTTGACGTGCACGCTCTTCCGGGGGGAGGGCTTCCAGCCAGGCTACATTCGAAGGCACCGGCCCCGGATGACCCTGCTTTACCCACGCCAACTTGCGTCGATGAAGTTCCTCGACGTCCGGCGTGACGGGCCCTCTCTCCGTCCCCGTTAGCGATCGGCCCACTCTCGCGTCTCCCCGGTGAGGACGTAGCGTGCCTTGCGCATCTCGTCGACGGAACGGCTGCCGGTCAAGAACATGGCAACCCGAAATTCATGGATGAGGTTCTGGAGCTCGGTCAGGGTCTCCTCGTACCCCATCGACGCGGCCTTCAGTACCCCGCCGGCGATGCCGGCCGCGGTTGCTCCGAGCGCGACCGCTCGTCCGACGTCCAGTCCCGACCGTATCCCCCCGCTCGCCACCACCGGAAGACCGAGAGGGGCAACCTCGCGGACCGAGACGGGAGAGGGGATCCCCCAATCCCAGAACGTCTTTCCAACGCGCGCTTCCCGCTCGGCCCCTTGGCTCACCGCGCGATGATATTCGACCGCCGCGAAGCTCGTCCCACCCGTTCCGCTGACGTCCAGGGCCTTCACTCCGGCCTTTCGTAGCCGCTCGCCCACATCCCGGGAAAGCCCAGCACCGGTTTCCTTCACGAGAACGGGAAACGTAGCGGCGAGCCTACGGATCTGGTCTAGGCAACCTTTCGCTCGACGGTCGCCCTCGGGCTGCACGAGTTCCTGCAAGAAATTGAGGTGGACCGCGAGTGCGTCCGCGCCGATAAGGCTCATCGCCGCGCGAGCCTCGTCGGCGCCGACAACGCGCTCGCCGGGGGCCTGGGGGATGAGCTGAGGCGCCCCCAAGTTGGCGAACTTGAGAGGAACGTCATGCGCCGCGACACATGCATAGCTCTCGGGGAATTGTCCTTTCAATATCGCCGCACGCTCGCTTCCCACACCCATCGCGATCCCGACCGTCGCGGCGGCCCGAGCGAGATTATCATTGATCTTGGCGGCATCCGGGAATCCCCCTGTCATACCGGTGATCATGAGCGGGGCTTGGAGCGTCTTCCCGAAGAGGGTCACGCGCGTGTCAATATCGCTAAAATCGACCTCGGGCAGCGCGTTGTGCACGAGGAGCACGTCGTTCCAATATCGGTACCGACCCTCGACATCTCCACCGAGGACGACCTTGACATGCTCGGCCTTGCGGTGACTCAGGTCCAGCCCCGACGTATCGGCGTCCCGGCTCTTAGGGACTGATGCCCTCGGCCCAGGTACCGTAGACCTTCTCCCCCCGCAACGCTCGCGAGAGCGTCCCATCCGAGAGTCCGCTAATAAGACCTGCGTCCACGCCGAGCGCCGAGATCGCGAGCATCGCTCGAAGCTTGGCGCGAATGCCGCCGGTCACGTCGGCCGTCCCCGCGGGAGCCTTCAGCCGCTCGAGAAGCGCGGGGCTGGCTTCCGGTATCACCGAGGGCCGTTGGCCCCCGGCCGGGTCGAGAATGCCGGGAACGTCGCTCACGAAAACGACCCGCCGTGGTTGCAGCTTCGTAACGAGGTCGACGGCGATCGTATCCGCGGAAAGGATGGAAAACCCCCATAGCTCGTCGGGAACCACATCACCGAACGTGACGGGGACAACGTTGCGGTCGAGCGCATCGCGGATCACGAGTTCGTCGAACGCGACGAGCTCGCCCGCTCGATTGCGCGCGATCGTCGCGGCCGGTGTGGACCAAGGTGTCACGCCATGGTCGAGCAGCGTTTGGAGGACCGATCCGTGCAAACGACGGACCTCGTACTGAACGATGGACGCTCCCCGGGCACGGGACAGGGGAACCGAGGGGAGATGGTCCGACGCCGGAGGGGTTTCGCCGTCGGTCTCGGGAGCCGTGCTCAACTTCCAACGGGCTGCGCCCGGGTGGCCGTAGGACCCAGCCCCGTGGAGCAATACCACGGGAACATCCTTGACCGAGGCGATCTCTTCGGCGAGACGCGCCAGGATCTTGGGTCGAAGGGCGGATTCTCCCTGTTTGCGTGTGATTACGCTACCGCCCAGTTTCACCAGCACGGGTCCCGAGTTGGGCACGGCGGGCGCTAGCGACGCGACCGCTTAAGGGGCGCCGTTGCGACGATCCGGGCATCCGGCTCTCGAAAGCTAAGCCTGAGCGGGAAGGGAGTGGTCGAGTCCCGTTCGGCGCGAAAAGAAGAGAAGTGCTCCCGCGAGAACCAGGAACACTCCGCCGAACCACAGCCAATCGAACGTAAGGAGCCAATAGATGATGGAGAAGAGCCCCGCTCCGATGAGCACGGCGGAAGCGATCACGGTAGGTAACGAGATCGGGGTTTTCTCCCCATGACCTCCGTGAGGATGCTCATCGTGGGATCCTTCCTCCGCCTCCTTCTCGTACAGGGTCACGAACCGACGAACCGGACGTTCTTCAAAAGGGTTC
>JBAUTP010000076.1:0-2933 GCA_049582265.1 Thermoplasmata archaeon | reverse complement strand
GTCCGGAGGAGTTGATCCCTCCGAACAAGAGCACGTACCCGTCCTTGGCATCGTAGGTTAATGCTGAGGAGTACCGAGCCGACGGCGAGGCCGTGAGGGGCGGGGTGAGGTTCGTCCATGCTCCGTTCAAGAATTTCCAGGTGTCTGCGAGGACTGCGGTCGGACCAGACCCCCCGAAAAGGACGGCATAACCATCCTTGGTATCATACGCCATACCCGCCCCAACCCGAGCCCGCGGGGCCACGGCCGGTGACAACTGGGTCCACACACCGCCGACGTACTTCCACGTGTCGCTGAGGAAGGTCGACCCGCCGCCGATTCCGCCGAAAAGAACCACGTAGCCGTCCATCGCGTCGTAGCCCATCACCGGGAGGTAGCGGTCCGCTGGCGAAGTAGCCGGGCTCAGGAGTGTCCACGCGCCGCCGACGAACTCCCAGGTGTCACCGAAGATTTTGGTATAGTTTTCTCCCCCGAAAAGTACGACGTACGAATCCTTTGTGTCGTACGTCATCGCCGCCCAATAGCGAGCCGAGGGAGATTTGGTCGGACTGAGCTCCGTCCAGGATCCCCCGACGAACTTCCATGAGTCGGCGAGGGGACAGGTGATTTCGCCGCAACCTCCGAACATAAGCACGTACCCGTCCTTCGCATCGTACGTTATTCCGGCTCCGTAGCGAGCTTGGGGCGAGGTGGCAGGGCTGAGCTCCGTCCACGACCCGCCAAGGAACTTCCAAGTCTGCCCGACGACCCCGCCCACGTAGGACCCCCCGAACAGGACGACGTATCCGTCCTTCACGTCGTACGTCATCGCGACAAACGCGCGGTCGGAGGGGGACCTGGCCGGGGTGATGTTCGTCCACGATCCACCGACAAATTTCCATGTGTCATTGTAAAACTCCGTCCCAAGGTTGCGGCCCCCAAAGAGCACGACGTAACCATCCGCCGCATCGTAGACCATACTAGCCCCCCAGCGTGCGGGAGGCGAATTCAGTGAAGTCCAATCCGGGCCTTTGGCTGCGGCCAAGTCCGTCGGGGCGCGGCAATCAGCGGCGCCGCCGACGAAAGACTCCGAACATTTCGACGACTGACCCGCCGCCGGCCCAAGTCCCTGGACGAGGGAGTTTTCCGCCGCCGCCAGCTGATTGGAAACGCTCGTTTCCTCGGCTGTCGCGGCCGACGATGAATCCGCCCCGCTGAGGCTCCCGGGATGAGCCGTGGCCACGGAAGCGAGCCCGGAGAGAAGGAAAAGTGCGACCGCAATCCCCGCCAACCACACGGATAGTAAAGAACAGCCCCTGTGAGGGCTCCACGAGCGACTCGCCACCCGCCGGGTCCGAGAGCCAACTCCTCCCGCCCCAGATTGCGAATACACGGGCCAGTGAGTACGTCGATGTATATCAATCCCAAAGTCTGGATTCGCTGGCCCGGAGTCGTCATGCCCCTCGGTGACCACGGAGGCACAGAACGGGGCCATGTACATTGTGGGGGTCGTACCCCATACGATCGGATGCGGACCCCGGCGCTCGACCACCGGTTTCGGAGACCTCTCGAACAGGAAACGTGCTGATTATTCAGAAGCGTGGGTTCTAAGGCGCTTCCACCCACTTTGCCTTTCAATGAACAAAAAAATCAGGTGTAGGTTCGGAGTATCGTGCCTCCTACCTGTCATGCACCAGGTCCTCACCGATCACTGATGCATGCCTAGCCAAACCCATCACGAATCTCTCGCGCGACTGTTTGCGCTAGAATTTCGCCTTTCGACCCGGTTTTTAGGTAATGCGTGCGCTTGCAGTGGGGGCACTTCAGTAGTCCTTCGTACTTGCGGTATCCTCGATCACCGACGCTAATCGGATCACCGCAAAAGATGCACATTATCTCCATTTTGTCCTTGAAGACCTTAGACCCATGAAGGAACGAAGGGAGGCAAACTTCGCCTAATCGGCCGGACCCAATCCACCCTCATTAAACCCAACCCAGACCCGAGTGTCGGTCACTGCACTCCTGTTATCATGCATTCTTTGTCTGGCGGGCGGGAGGAAGGGTGGATCCGGGCTTCAAGCACCCGCTGGCCCAATGTCCGCCGCTTGGCCCAAGGCAACATATCTCTGAACCAAAGTAACCGATTAGAACCCGAGGACCGCCGGTACGAAGATCACTGTAATCCGGTCCGGAGTCAACTCCTTCTGAACGATGAGGAGCTTGGAAATGCTGCTTCCCTTGCCGTACGCCTTCTGGGCTCGCTCGTCCTCGCGAACGAACGCGTACTCACGGATCCGTTGGAAGGCTTCCTCGAGGTCCCGAACGATTTTTTGCGTCCCAACGACCCAAACGACCTTGCCCGCGGAGGCGGAGTAGGGACCGAGCTGGCTTCCCGTCGCAGAGGCGATGACGGCCTGACCCTGCTCCGTCACCGCGTGCACGCTGCCCGCGATGTACTCGGGGGTGGCTCCGAGCTTCACCATCTCTCGCATCTGGTTATTCCGGTCCATGGTCGCCAACTTGGCTCGGAGGGAGCGGTACTTCCAGCTCTTGTCGACGAGCTCTGCAATCCCGGTCTCCTCCAGCGATCGCGATGTTCCCGTGAACACTTCGGCCCCTTCTGGAACGATCGCCTGGAAGCGGCTGAGCGCGTCTGCTGCGGTGGGTTCTACGTAGACCGTCAAGCCGTTACGTCGGAGTGACTCCACGGTCTTCTCGAGCTGTTCCCGGGAAGGAAGCTGCCGAAATCGCTCGTTGAGTCGTCCGCGAACACCTTCGATGAGCCCGCTCTGGCCCCCTGCGCCGGACATGGGTGCGGAATCTCCATGTGAGTATATCTTACTGTCCGACCTTCCTGGGAAAGGACCCGGCGGTTGTCCTGACGGTACATTCCATCCCCTCCATAGCACGTGGTTGCGACGATTGGACCGATGATGGTCACGTCACCCTTCGAG
>JBAUTP010000075.1:0-2043 GCA_049582265.1 Thermoplasmata archaeon | reverse complement strand
CTCTTCACCTGGTCCCCGAGCACCTTTCTCGACGAAATGGTCCTCGATGCGATGGTCTGGCAGGACGGGTCCTATCATCCCTACCCTGCGATGTCGGCTCCGGAGGAGTTCGACTTCCCACCGCCGGTGGGCCGGACGCGAGTGTACCGCACCCTTCACTCCGAACCGGCGACGCTTCCGATGAGCCTCTCGGGAAAGGGCTTACGGCATTGCGAGTGGAAGGAGGGCGGACCCGGAATTGATGCGCTTCGCACGTTGGCCCTCGTGGGACTCGCCTCGGACGATCCTCTCGAGGTGGACGGCCGCCTCATCTCACCGCGGCGATTTTTGTTGAACCTGCTTCGGTCGCGTAACCTCCTCGGCGCGGCGACGGGCACTCGGATCCTCGACTGGGAACTGCTGGATATCGAAGTGACCGGGTCCACGGGCGGTCAGAACGTCCATCGGCATGCGCAAGCTCGATTTCCTCCCAAGCCGGAGTGGAACCTCACGGTGACCGAGTACGCTGTGGGTGTCGCTGGCGCCGTCGGCGCAGAAATGATCGCCCGGGGGGACATTTCAATGACCGGCGTGGTGCCACCGGAGCAAGCCGTGCCATCCGCCCTCTTCCGGGACGGGATCCGAAAGCGCGGGATCGAAACGACCATCACACCCCCGGAACCGCCGCTACCCCCTTGGACGGACCCTTGGCTCGAGAGTTGAGAAATAGGTGATTTAGGAGGCCTCCTGCCTCATAATCACATGGAAACTAACCAATGTGAGGCACGATATGATTCATAGCTAATAGAAGAAGAGTTGCTGATTGAGTTACATTGATTGGAATAACAAATTCAACCATCGCGATGGTTATATATATCCTCCTCGGGCTCCCCAAATCCGCTAGGATGCGTTCTATATGGCGGATAGGGAACCCGCCCCGGCCGGTGCGATCGACCGTACGGTCGACGACGGCGTCGAGCCACTCGTTGGGCTGACCAGCTCGATCCCCTCCCGGCTCACGGCTGAAGGTTCCCTGTCACGCGAAGCCGGCAGCGTTTCCGTTCCGGCGTCCCCCGAAGGCACCGCGGTTCCAGGAGAACGTAAGGCGGAATCGGAAAAGACCCCACCGCCGCCCGATACCGATGCGCTGCCCTTGCCAATTCCTATCGCGCGACTGGTTCCGAGGCTCAAGAAGAGCGCGAAACTGTTCGAAGAGGGGAAGAAACTCATCCCTAACTCCTCGAGCTCGCTGATCCGGGTCGCCTCGTACGACCCCTGCCCGATATTCATCGCGAAGGGCAAGGGGGCGCGGATCTGGGACGAGGATGACAACGAGTACCTCGACTTCAACCTCGCGTACGGATGTCTCATCAACGGACATGCCCACCCGGACATGGTACGGGCCGTCGCTCAGCAAGCCGAGCTGGGTTTCCACTTCGCATCGCCCACCGCCCTTGAGATCGAGACCGCGAAGGCGTTCCATCGATTGGTGCCCAATACCGACCGGGTCGCGTTCTGCTCGAACGGCTCCGACGCTACGATGAACGCCATCCGGATCGCGCGCGCCGTAACGGGCAAGGACGGGATCCTCAAGTTCGAGGGCCACTACCACGGTCAGCACGACTACGCGCTCATCAGCGCGGAGGCTCCGCCCATCGTGGCGGGTCTGGACGAATACCCTCGGCCGCTACCGAACTCGGCCGGAATCCCTCCGGGGGTGACCGACTACGTGATGGTGGCCCAGTACAACTCGATCACCTCGCTCGAACGCATGGTCCGCCGGTATCGCGACCGACTTGCGGCCGTCATTCTTGAGCCCATCATGGCAAACTCCGGTATCATCCCCCCGATGCCCGACTATCTCAAACGGATCAAGGAGATCACAAAGGAGAATGATATGCTCCTCATCTTCGACGAGGTGTTCACCGGGTTTCGTGTCGCCCCGGGGGGAGCCCAACAGATGTACAAAGTCGAACCCGATCTTTCCTGCTGGGCGAAGGCGCTCGGGGGAGGCGTACCCATTTCCGCCGTATCGGGGAAAGCCGAGTACATGGACCTCATCGC
>JBAUTP010000074.1:0-2707 GCA_049582265.1 Thermoplasmata archaeon | reverse complement strand
ACGATGCAAAGCACGATCCGCGTCATGCTGGTGGTCACCGGAGTTAAATCCCCTCAGATTTTTGGGGGAATGGCCACCGGCCCACAGGCTCAACGGAAGTTGGGTCCTGAGCTGGAAATGGTGCACTAGGAACTCGATGGCATTTCTCGACCGCGCGAAGCGCGTTCAGGACCAGTTCGACGGCCGGCTCCGCAGCGTCGGTCACGGCAAGTATGGCCGAATCCTTCGGATGGCCCGAAAGCCCTCGACGGATGAGTACGTCCGTGTCCTCGAAGTGGCGTTCATCGGTGCGGTTCTTATCGGTCTCGTAGGCTTCTCGTTCTACATCTTCTTCTCCCAGGCCGGTCCCTACATCTGGACCAACTACTTCTCGGGTATCCACTTCTAAGGACGTCCCGGCGGTTGGGCATGCAGAGCGATCGGAAGGACGAGGGCATCGGTCTCCTGAGTCCCGAGGAGGCATCGGCGCCAGCCTCCCCGGAGGCTGCGACGCCCTCCGCGCAAGTGCGGGTCGCTCGCGAGACGCCCGTCGCTGCCGTGGCGCCTCGGCCGGAGATCCCGGGTCCCCTGACGCTCAAAGCGGCGGACGAGCTCAGCCGAGATGTCACCGCGGGGACGCTCGCGACCATGAGCGTCGTGCTCACGAGCACGCATCCCGAGCCGGGGGACGCCAAGGTGGCCGTCGATATCCATTACACCTCCACGTACCCCGGGGAAGGGGCCGAATGGCCCGTATCCTGGATGCTTCCGGGGAAGAGGACATTCCAGGAACTCGTCACCCGAAAGCAGAACGCGGTGGTGCATCTCCAGCCTAACGTGGGCGTCCCGCTCACCTTCGAGGTCACCGCTCCCGTCGGGGTCCGTTACGGGGACCGGGTCGAGGTTCGCGTCAGCGCGCAGTGGTCCGACGAGAGCCGGCCCACCCATCTCACGCTCGCCTGCGTGGCGCGGCAGGCGGTTCTCGCGATCAAAACCTCCCGGGGGTACGAGCGCGAGGTCGCCGACACCTTGTCCGCCCGGGCGGAGGAAAAGCCGGACGTCGTCTTCGCCCTTCTCGTGCCGGCCGCGCTACGCGGCTACGTGTTCGCGGAAGGGATGAGCTTCGAGGGCGTTCGTGAGATGCTGAAGGGTATCCGGAAGGCGCGCGGATTGGTCGCGGGCGAGACCACGCTCAAGGAAGTGGAGCCGCTCCTGGTCCCGAAGATCACGGTGGAAGGGTTCGTCGAGGGCGCGATCGTCGAGCTCGTCGCCGGCCCATTCAAGGGTGAGAAGGCGCGGGTCAAGAAGATCGACCAGGCCAAGGAGGAGATCACGGTCGAGCTCATCGAAGCGGTCGTTCCGATCCCCGTGACCGTCCGCGGCGACCACGTGCGCATGCTCGAGAAGGGAGGGGGCAAGAGTGGCGGATGAAGTGAGCGTCCTCGTCGAGGGGGGAAAGGCGTCCGCGGGAGCCCCGCTCGGACCGGCGCTCGGTCCCCTGGGCGTCAATGTCGTCCAGGTCGTTCAGCAGATCAACGAGCAGACGAAGCAATTCCAGGGCATGAAGGTCCCGGTCGTCATCCGTGTCGATCCTGCCACCCGGCAGTTCACGCTCACCGTCGGACGACCGCCGGTGGCCGCGCTCCTACTCAAGGAGGCGGGGAAGGAGAAGGGCTCGGGGAAACCGAAGACCGAGACCGTGGGCGACGTGAGCTTGGAGGCCATCCAGCGGATCGCCGAGGCCAAGGGGTCGGACCTTTTCGGGAAGAGCCTCAACGAACAGATGAACCAGGTCATCGGGACCTGCGTATCGCTCGGTCTCACCGTCGGAGGCCAAGACCCCCGTCAGGTCCTTCAGGAGCGTCTTTCGGCGAAGGAAGGCTCGTCATGATGGGCGGGGCACCGGGTCAGGTGCCAGACCTCGCGAATGCCGAGATCGTGGACTACTCCGTACTGGAAGGCGACGCGCGCGTTCGACTGAAGCTCAATGACGGCTCGATCATCGAGGTCAAGCTCGAGATCATGAACATCCTTCGAGCGGGCAACGATGCCAACACCGGGCTCCCCACCTATATCGTCCAGTCCGCCCCGCTGGTCCGGCTCGTGGAGTGTCCGAAGGAGCTCAGGAAATCGCCGCTTCGTCCAGGGACGGGAAAGGACACGAAATCGCTCCCCGGGTTCGGCTAGGCTCCCGGGGGACTGGGTGACAGCGCCGGCGGTTGGGCCGGCGCCGTCGAGGGAAGAGGTTCCGTCTACTGAACGGGGACCTTGGTCGCGTCCGCCGTTGGGGTCGGGTTCTGCTTAGGCAGCTCGAGCGTCAGCACTCCGTTCTGGAGGGTCGCTTTCGCTTCCGAAGCCACAACGGGTTCAGGGAGCTCGACGGCCCGGTAGAAGCTCCGGTAGCTTCGCTCCCGCCGCAGGACCTCCTTGTCGTCGCCGGTCGCTTCGGTGGCGTGAAGGGCCGTGATCTCGACGTTCGACCCGCGCACGCGGATGTCGACCCCGTCCTTCGGAACGCCGGGGACCTCGGCCACGATCTGGTAGGCCGTGCCGGAGTCGGCCACGTCGGCCGGCATCGCTCGAAACGCGGGCTTGCCTGGGGAAGCTCGAGCGTTGGAGTGGGGCGCGTCGAAGGCCGGAGCGAGGCCGAGGCTTCCGAAGAAGCGCCGGCTTAGGTCGTCAAAGGTGCGCTCGAACTCGAGCCACGGGTCGTTCGTCTCGCCTGGGG
>JBAUTP010000073.1:0-2619 GCA_049582265.1 Thermoplasmata archaeon | reverse complement strand
CCGCCGTCCGTTCGACCTACCGTACCTGTTCGTCTACCCCTTCGTGAAGAAACGAGAATGGTATGGACTCGCGTTCAAGGAGCGCCAACGGATCATGGGCGAGCATTTCCGAATCGGCCACCGGCATCCGAAGGTTCGGATCCACACCGGCTACTCCTTCGGGATCGACGATATGGAATTCATCCTCGCGTTCGAAGCCGAATCGCCGGCGGAATTCTTGGACCTCGTGAGCGAGCTTCGCTCGACCGAGGCCAGCCGCTACACCGCACTCGAGACCCCGATCTTCACCTGCGTTCTGACCTCCGGCCGTCGCATGCTCGATTTGGCGGATGGGCTGCTGTGAGCCGGTCACCAGGGTCCCGCTCGCGGGCCCTGTCGCGTCGGGCCTCGCGCGTGCTGGTGGGCGGGGTCAATAGTCCGGTTCGCTCCTTTCGAGCCGTCGGAGGGTCACCGGTTTTCTTTGTTCGGGGAGAAGGAGCCTACCTTGTCGACGTGGACGGACGAAGGTATCTCGATCTACTGAGCTCGTGGGGCGCCAACCTTCTCGGCAACGCTCCCCCCAGGATCGTACGAGCCGTGCGGCGAACCGCAACGCGCGGGCTCTCGTTCGGCGCCCCGACGGCGCTCGAACACGAGCTGGCCGAGAAGATCCGTCTCGCCGTCCCCATGCTCGAGCGAATGCGGTTCGTAAGCTCCGGAACCGAGGCGGTCATGAGCGCGGTCCGGATCGCGCGCGGCTTCACCGGGCGGTCGAAGGTGGTGAAGTTCGCTGGCGGATATCACGGTCATTCCGACGGGTTGCTCGCTCGGGCTGGGTCCGGCCCGGCGACGGCCGCGCTACCCGACTCGGCGGGTGTGCCCGTTTCGATCGTAGGGGAGACGCTGGTCGCCCGCTATAACGACCCCGACGCGCTCGCCGAGCTCTTCGAGCATCACGGCCCTTCGGTCGCCGCCGTGCTGGTCGAACCGGTCGCGGCCAACCTGGGCGTCATCCCTCCCCGGCCCGGATTCCTGGAATCGATCACCTCGCTCGCGCGTCGGCACGGAGCCCTCGTGATCGCGGACGAAGTGATCACGGGGTTCCGCCTTCGCAAAGGAACGGTTCACGGCACCCTCGGGCTTCACGCCGATATCGTGACGTTGGGGAAGATCGTAGGTGGAGGGATGCCCATCGGCGTCTACGGAGGCAGCCGGAAGGTGATGGAAATGCTCGCTCCGATCGGCCCGGTTTACCAGGCCGGAACCCTGTCCGGGCACCCGCTCGCGATGGCCGCGGGGAAGGAAATGCTGGACGCGCTGACTCCCGAAGTGTACCGCAGGCTCGAGCGCACCGCCTCCTCGCTCGAAGCGCGGATCCTCCGACTGGCGGAGGAAGAACGGGTCGACCGCTTCACCGTGCAGCGCGTAGGGTCCATGTTGGGGCTCTTCTTCGCCCGGGGTCCGATCTTCGACGACCGGACCGCCGAGGCTACGGACCGCGCGGGATACGCGCGCTTCTTCCATGCCGCCCTCGACCGAGGCGTGTACCTGCCCCCTTCGGCGCTCGAGACCACCTTCGTTTCCGCGGCCATCCGCTTAACCGACCTCGCCCGAGCCGAGTCGAGCTTCCGCGCAGGTTTCCGAGCCGTCACGAAGGGCGGCTCATGAGACGGGATCGCCTGGTCCGAGCGCTCCGACGGGAAGAGACCGACACGACGCCGATCTGGCTCATGCGCCAAGCCGGCAGGCATTTACCCGGGTATCGAAAGCTTCGGGAGACTCACTCGCTGCTCGAGATCGCTCGGACACCGAAACTCGCGGCCGAAGTGACGTTGGAACCCGTGCGTCGGTACGATGTCGACGCCGGGGTGATCTTTGCCGACATCTCGTTACCGTTCCTGGGCCTCGGCGTCCCGTTCTCGATCGACCCGGGGCTCGGCCCCGTCGTGCGCCATCCGATTCGCACCGGGGAGGAAGTCGAAGCGATCGGCGAGTTTAACGCGCGAGCCTCCGTGGGGTTCGTTGGGAAGGCGATCGAGCGCTTCCTCGAGCTCGAACCCGAGCGCCCCATCATCGGATTCGCCGGCGGTCCGTTTACCCTCGCGGCGTACCTCATCGAAGGCGGGCCCTCACGGGAGTACGTGGAGACGAAGCGTCTTCTCTACTCCGACCCCGCGACCTTCGACAAGCTCATCGGTCGACTCACCGAGATGACGGTCGACTACCTCACCCTCCAGGCCCGGAGCGGTGCCGCTGCCCTCCAGCTGTTCGACACATGGGTGGGAGCCGTTACGCCTACGATCTTCGAGCAACATCTCCTCGGGCCCATCACGAGGATCTTCGAAGAGATCCGCCCGCTCGGCCGCCCAACGATCTACTTTTCCACCGGGTCCTCCCACCTTCTCGAACTTCTCGCTCGCACCGGAGCCGATGCGCTCGGGGTCGATTGGAGGGAGCCCCTCGACCGGGTTCGTGGGCGGGTCGGCGAACGTGTGACGATCCAAGGCAATCTCGACCCTGGGGCACTCCTCGGGTCCAGCCGAACGCTTCGACACGAGGCCCGCCGAGTGCTCGAAGAGGTAGGCGACGGACGCGGACACGTATTCAATTTGGGCCACGGCGTTCTGCCCGCAACGGACC
>JBAUTP010000072.1:0-10021 GCA_049582265.1 Thermoplasmata archaeon | reverse complement strand
GGATCTCACGCTCACCGTCGTTAGTGCATCGCCCAGTGGAATCGTCGTGCCGTCTTACTTTTCCTGGATTTTAGTCGCTGTTGCGGGCATAGCTGTGGCCGCCTTGCTCGTTGCGTACTCCCTCCGACGTTCACATCGCGATAAGCCCTTGAGCGGCCCGGATCCGTACGCGGCCTACCGCTTGGAAGAAGCAGAAGGATTCTCTCGGTTCACCGGCCAAAGTGATCTGAGGGTGCCTCCAACCTCGGCCGTACCCGGGGCCCACAGCGGCGGGCAGGAGGACGACGACGCCCTCGTCGGTATACTTTAGGCCGGGGACTTCTCAGGTTGCGGAAGTATAATCGTTGGCTTCCGAGACTGTCCCTTCAACGGTAGGAGTCCGTGCGGGGGATAACGAGCTCGGAAGCCTTTGTCGCGGCGGATCTCCTGGCCGGCTCGACGTCGCTCCGTCAACGCGTGTTATCCGCCCGGATCCCTCGGCGGACACGTCAAACGATACGACAGCGATTGATCGCCCGGGGCTGTCTCAAGGAGCGATACGTACCCGACCCCGCCCTTCTTGGCAGACCTTCGGTTGCGTTCCTGCTCGGCAAGACCTATGCCGAAAAGCATTCGGAATGTGCGGAGACGTGGAAGAGCCAGGAATCGAGCGTGTTGGTGTGGTCGTTCCGGGATGCCCTTTTCGGTGTATTCTTTACCGCAGGGGCGGCCGAGGCTCGGATGCTGAATGACCGGTTGAATGACCCCCGTAGTATTCAAAGCACTCTCTTTCTGGGTTGCGACTCCAACCTACCGACACTGCCTGTTTACTTCGACTTCGAGATGGTCTGGGCCCGGATCACTGGTCTCGCTGGAACTCTTGCCTATCCACACCCTCTCCCAAGGTACCGTGAGGATAGTTCTTCAACGCGCTCGCCGCCTACGGACGAGATCACGGAATCTGTTCTTGGTTTGGTCCGACCCTTCGGCACCACGCCTCGAAGGACTCGATCGCGACTCCGAGGACGAGAGCGAACCCTTGTCGAGAACGGCGGCGTCGAACTACGAACCTTCCTGGACCCTGAAGCTTGCCTCCGCTGGGCGGCTGACTTTCCAAATGAAATTCTGTTCATCCACGGTGAACTAAGCCCCGGGAGGACCCCAGAGTTCCTATTTCGCGCCTTAGTGAGCGGCCGCGTCAGCCCCTTTCTCTACGTCTCTGACGGTCGCTCCGTACTCTTTGGGTGTCTGTCGAACTCCCCGGCCTCTCCTGTAGAGGCTACCAGGCAACCCACTGCTGATCTTGGTGAAGTCCTTGCGACATCTCTTGTTCGAATCCTTGTGATACGTGAATCTACCTACGGACTCCGCGCTGTCGTCAATCACCGGTATGACCTGGGGAGTCCTCGAAGGAGTTCGTAGGATTCCAGGGCTCATGAGACCTTCCGGGAACAGAGTGTCTCCCCAGGTCTCCGGGCACTCGTCACCGTCGTACTGTCGACGGCTCGCTGATTGCGGTCCGTTATCGGTCGCGCGCGTCCTTCATGCTATGCACGTTTCGTTCCCCTCCACCGGGAACCGCGGGACTCTGGCCACGCCCGTTCGAGCTACATGAGCCTCCGAGAGACTTTCCTCGTTCGCGCACGCAGTATGCTATCGGCGTCGTTCACGCATTTGGAAAGCGGCGGCCGCGAACTCCCGAGTCGACCCCGGCACAATGAAGCCGGCGGCAGTCTCATGACTCCGCATTGAAGGACAGGCGGCTCGACGACTCAGGAGTGCGAGGTTCGTAAGGAGTGTGCCGACGGAGGATCGCCACGGCGATGCGAACGAGCTTTCTCGCCGCAGGCACTGCGCCATCGCTCGCAGCCTTTCGACGGGCCACTCGGTGACCCACCCGAGAGACGTCACCCTTCTTCTCGTGGCGACGGACGTTCCACTGGCCCTCGATGAGGACCCATTTGAGTAAGGTATTCGAATCCCAGACCAGTGGTCCGTGGTAGCTCTTGTCGCCGGACTGGTGGACGGAGGGACAGAGACCACAGTACTTCACGACCGAATCGAGGCTGGGGAAACGCTCGATCGGACAGAGGAATGCCACCAGGACGATCGCCGTGAATTTGCCGACTCCCGGGATTGTCGCGAGGAGTTGAGCCTCCTCGGAGGCCTCGAACGCCTCTCGAATCGTCCCGTCCAGAGCTCGGGTGGTCTCTTCGATCCGCGTGAGCGATTCTATTCCACGAGCGATCTCGGGAATGCAAGGATCCTCGACCTCGCTCCGAAGGGTCCGCCGTCGTAGGATGGCGGGACGGAATGGGATTCCCTTCTGGAGTAGGATGGCGTAGGTGTGGTTGGCCACGCTGGCCCACTCGCGTGTGTAGAAGACGCGTTCTCGGACCAATCGACGGAGAGCCCGAGTCTCAAGAGTGGGAGCGTAGGCCTCCGGGATGGCCCGGAGTCGGGCTAGTTTAGCGAGCTTCTCGGAGTCGACACGGTCGGTCTTCAGGGTGGTCTTGCTGACCAGCTTGACCTGGAACGGATTGGCGAGTAGGACCTCGGCCCCGGTCGAGGCCGCGGCATCGTAGATGTGTTCCCAAACATTGCACGCCTCGAGAACGACCTGCTTCGCACCCGGAAGGTCTCGAAGGAACTGCTGGATCTCCTCGTCGGTGGTGCCCAGTTTCTCTTGGCGCAACGGATGTCCCAGCGGGTCCACCGCGGTGGCCACGATGCTGTTTTTGCTGACGTCAAATCCCACGTAGGTATCGATCTCCATGTGTCGCCTCCGAGGACGGGACAGGAGGCGACGTGCTTGCGGCTTTGGGACCATCGACGAAACGTGTCATGTCCAATGAAGGTCGAAAGGGACGCTCCGGGGCTCTCGTCCGCTCGCGCGCTTCGAACCGCCCTTCGGAGGGAGTATATCCTGCACGCCTCTATAGAATGGCAGGACCACTGTGGGGAGGGCCGTGGCGCCGTCGTGGAAGCGGATTGCGATCGCTTCGCTCTTGGGCTTGGTGGCGATCGCCGCGTCCGTCGCCTTGTTCCTCTCGCCTGGTTACCTCGTGTCCCGCTCCGGCCCGGATCTCCCCGCCCACGGCACAACCGGCGGAATGCCGAATCCGGCTCAGTGCCCGGAGAATGACGGGGTTCTTGGCCCGGCTCACTGCGAGACGGTCATATTCTCGCCGGGCTCCCTGCAGCATTGCGGGAACGGCCCCGTCTCTTCGTACCTGTTTCAAAAGGTCTCTTTTGAGTTTTTCCGGTACGTTCCCTGTTCGCCCAGTTTTCCTGGGAACAACGTCAACGTAACCGTGACGGAGGCGAATGGAAACGTCTCCAGGTTCGAATTTTCAAACGGGGCTCCCCCGCTCGTGTGGTTGAACTGGACCTCTCCGGACGAGTCGGTAGCTATCGGTTGGCTTGCCACAACTTGGAACTTTACCCTCGTGGTCGCGGAGGGCGGATATTCGGTCACCTTCACGGAGGTCGGACTTCCGGCGGAGACGAACTGGACCGTGACGCTCAATGGAAGCCTAGCCTGGTCGTACTCGGATTCCATCGTGTTCATAGATCTCAACGGAACATATGCGTTCACGTCCGCAGCAACCGGATACACTGAGGTTTCCAGTCTGTCGAGCCCGCTCACGGTGAGCGGCAATGCGGTCAGCGTGACGGTCACCTTCGCCCCTAACTTGAACCCGACCGTCGGGCAGGCGATCGCGGTGGTATCTGCAGGACCCCCGTAACGAGGACCCCAGAGCGCTCGTTCTGTAAGAGGGGCCACGGAATTGGCTGCTTGGGCCCTTGTCTACCATGGCGGGTCTGCGAGCGGGGCCGTGCATGGGACGCGCCGATCTCCGAGTGTCGTGCAGGCCCATCGCGGTCTCCCAGCGACCGCGCGCGCCGTTCGGGAAATTTGCGCGACCACGCCGCTCCTCCGGTTCGATGGTCGCGAGTCGCGTCACTAGGGAGTTCGGCGTCCCGGCAATACCGGGGTAAGTTGGTGAATATCGTGGCGTTCCCGGAGGGCAGCGATCGCGGCTTGGTCGGGTGGCCCGGAGCGAGCGAGCACTTTGCCCATCTCCTCCATGTAGTGCTCGTGTCCGGCCGGGGAGAACAGGAAGAGCATGCGGGCCGGCCGGTCCTTCGGATTCGCAAACGCATGTGGACACCCGGTCGGAACGAACATGCAACTGCCCGGTCGACCATGAACCACTTGAGCACCCGTCTTGGACGTCCACGCATTCCAGCTGTCCGTCGTACGGACCCGAGGCTCGAAGGCCATGAGGTCCAGTTCCCCTTCCAGAATATAGAACAACTCCTCGCCGTTCGTGTGGAAGTGCGCTCCAACGTCGAAGCCGGGTAGCACCTCGGCCTCGAAGACGGACCAAACTTTAGACTCTGTGTCCCCAACCTTGAGGGTCACACCCGCGTTGGATATCCGCCGGCCTCCGCCTTGCTCAAGAACCACCCCGTCGTTCAATGCAGTTCTGGCCCCGAAACCCCTGGGGGTTCAAAAGCGTGCACTTGCCAGCCGGATCCGTAGACGGGACCCAAGGGAGAACCACCGCGTAAGACGGGCGGCGCTTCCTCCCAACGGTTCGCCGCCCTCACCCGATCCGCTCGTTCGGTGGGCTGACCCCCGCGCTTGTCACCGTCAGCGTCATCCGCCGCGCGCGCCGTTCATAAAGCAGGCACGCCCGCTACCTCACGCGCGACCAGCATGAGGGCACGGCCTCAGTCCTCGTTCGTATCAACTGGTGGAGAAAAATCAGGGACGGTAGATCCCGATTTAGACTCCCATCGACGGATGCGATGCCACATCAGGAGAGCCCGATCTGTCTCATCAAGCCCACGAGGTCATAGAACAGTCTTTCGTCCGAGATTTCTCCCCGATCGTTCCATGTCGCGAGAGTGCAGAACTCCACATGGAAGCTCTTCCCAGTGGGCGCGATGACCTTGCCCCCAGCCGTCTTCATCGGTCCCTTCATCGTCCCGGAGAAGTCCGCGACTGAGCAGGTGTGGTTGCCGGCCGCGAAGAAAATCTTGTACGGGCGGTTGATGAGGTGGTTGTCGGGGAAGGTCTTGAAGAACTCGACTGCTTCCCGGTCATGGTTGTGCCGTCCCTTCGTGGGTTCAGGTTGACCGGGCCAGTAAACCGCGACGTCCTCCGTATGCCGCTTTCTAAAGGTCTCCCAGAGTGAACTGCTGGGTCCGGCATTCCAGGCATCGTCCAAGGTCTGCATCAGCTCCGCCAACTCTTCTGGATTCATTCCTACTCCCCGAGCCTCTCGAGCCCCTTACCCTCCGAGGAGTTATGGGGTAGTTAATGCCGTATGTCTTCGCTTGAGAGTCATGTGTCGGGTTCGCAAGTGAGCGAAAAAGAATCCGACCAACTTGGCTTCGTGACGGTCTCCCGCCGATCTGATCGCGGCCACGTCATCGGCCGCGCGCCCCCGCATCATGCTCGCGGTCTCGCTGCGCTTGACCGTTCCCTCGCTCGCTCAGGACGCCAGGCGAGCATGACGGCGGGCATGTGGTGGCGGTTGTTAGCCCCTAAAGGAATGGACACGGGGGGATTTGAACCCCCGGCCTCTGCTTTGCGAAAGCAGCGATCTTCCGCTGATCTACGTGCCCACGTTCGTTCGCGACAGGTTCGACGGCTTAACGGTTGCTCGAACCACCCCTTCGACCCCTCGAAGGAAGGTCTCATAATGGGGTCCTCCCTCGAACGTTTGGGGAGAACTCCCGATAGGAAGAGACATCATGGCCGCTCCACCGACATTCGATCCACAGGAATCCAAAGGAATCTACCGTCTCAGCATCGGCGCCGGTGTCGGGCTCGCTGGGGCGATCGTGGCGATCGTCCTTCCGCTCGTCTTTCTCTGGCTAGCAGCGTATACCCCCGGCGGTTTCTTCACGCTCGGATCCCCCCTGGTCCAATCCATCGGGATCCTGGTCATCGTCGGCGCGGTGCTGTTTGTCGTCTCCTTCTTTCTCTACCGCCGAGGCTTCGCCCACCTTCGCAAGTGGGATCGTCGCTTCACGCCGGCGTCCGTGCTATGCCTGATTGGCTCCCTGGGATTCCTCTTGCTGTTGGTCACCGCTGCGTTGTTGCTCGGATCCACCTCGTCACTCGTCGCTTGCCTCCATGGCGCACCGAGTCACGCACTTTCGTGCATCCGAAGTGAGCAACCGCTCGGCGAGTACACGAGCCTCATCGGGTTTTGGCTAGCGTGGATCGGTGGTGTCGGAATTCTTCTGGGGCTTTCCCTTGCCGGGCGAAGGTTCGCCTCCGGGATGCTGTCCGGGGGGGCGGTGCTCTACGGGCTCCTCTTGATCGTGCTGGTCGGGCCCTTTGTGGTGCTCTTTGTGACGCTGCCCGGCGCGAGCTACCTTACACTCGTCGCGCCGGCGCTCGCGATCCTCGCTCCGGCATTGGCGTTCGGCGGAGCGTCTCGTGCCTTCCACATACGATCAACGTGAAGTTCCGACGAGCCGGCAGCACCGCGTCGAGTTGGTAAGCAAGAAATGTCGAAAGCTCCCGATCTCCAGAATGAAATGGTTATGAGACGGCCGGTCTGAAGTCGGATGTGGGACTTCCGGAGCTCTTCGTCGCCGGACTCGTAGCCGGAGTCTCCGCAATCAACTCGGGTGTTCCTATCGCAGTATGGCTACGTACGCGCGAGGGGCGGTTCCTTCTCGTGAGCGGAGCCAGTCTTTGCCTCATGGTCCTGGGGATCCTTTGGGCATGGGCGGAGGTGCCCTCCTCCTTCACTCCGGTCCCGACGGTCCCGATCGGGATTCTTCTGCTCACGCTCAGTGCCGCCGTCCTTCTTCTCGCCGCGAGCCTCTGGCCTCGTCATACATGATCGATGGAGGACGATCCGCTTGCCCTCGAATCGCGCCGGCGACTCTACGACGCGGCTCGCAAGGTTCCTGGGCTGGGGGCGCGCGAACTCCAGCGAGAAGTCGGGATGGCCTGGGGAGAAACGGTCTATCACCTGGATCGCCTCGTCGAATCGGGACTTCTCTTTCGAGAACGTACCGGGCATCAGGACCACTACTTTGCCGCCAGCGTGCCTCTCGCTGACCGGAACCTCTTGCGACTGACACGTTCCCCCTCCGCCCGACGGATCCTCGTCGCGCTGCTCGAGACGTCCTCCCTTACTGTTCCCGATCTCATGCAGCGTACCTCGCTGAGTGCGGGTCGCATCTCGGTCCATCTACGCCGGCTGCTCCAAGTCGGGATCCTCCGGACAGGGAGGCGCGAGCGCTACCGGACGTTCGATATTGAGGACCGGACCCGCGTCCTGCGCCTGCTCATTGCCTACCGGCAGGGGTTCCGCGATCAGTGGCTCGAAAGCCTGCTGGAAACCTGGTCCGAACTGTTCCGCCCATGAGCTCACGCTCGACGGTTCTACCCACTTCACGCTCGCGGGAGGGGGCCCTCCGAATTCGGCCGTCGGGCCCGCATACCCCTGTTCGGCGAGCCAGATCACCCCCGCCGTGCTCTCCCAATCGATAGCTCGAAACCCATACAGAGTGGCATTGGTGAGGTCGGGCTCGAGCCATGGAAAGACCGCGTAGCGACGATTCTCGGCGACGAGGACGTAGGCCGGTAAGTTCGCCGGCGAGAACGGAACGTTGAGATCAGTACGGCCGGTCCAATAGAATGAAAACGCATTGGCGTCGTTCGCCACGAGGGGAAACAGGTTGTCCGTCGCGATCACGGTCGCCCCGGGAGGGAGGAGGGCGACCAGGTGTTCGATATCGGAGTATCCTGGATCCAGGGAATACGAAACGCGGTATCCCGAGCCAAGGCCCTGGTTCTGGAGGAGCGGGTTGAGGGGGCTCACCGAAACGTTCGCAACCACCAGCGCCGCCAGGGCTAGCCATCCGAGCGCTCTCGCATCCCGACGTCGGCGACGGAAACGGACCGACGGATTTGTTGGTGCTCCCCCGTTGGCGGGCCCCGGACGCCTCCATCGTTTCGCGAGGGCATGGAACGTCCGTTCAAACGCTTCAAGGCCGAAGACAAATCCCACCAACAACGACGCGGCTGCAATGAAGCCATACTGAAACCCCAACTCCACGTAGTTGAGATCCGCGCTGAAAAGGGTGAAGAAGAACCAGGGTGCCACCAAGATCAGGGTCCGCGGCGCGAACAGAGGGAGAAATCCTACCAGGGCGAACAGGAGGAGCCAGCTCTCCAGTTTCATGGAAAGACCGATCTGCAGGTTCGAGAGGCTTAGTCCGAGGCCGTTGCCCGACGTGCCGAAGACATAGCCCATCGCCGTGCTGGGAAAGGGAGCGGTTCCGAGGAGCGCGCCTAGATACTGTGCTCGGAGAACGACCAAGAGCACGTAGGCCGCGATGCTTACGAGCATGAGCGCGAGCGAGGCGAGGGCCCGACGCTCCTGGAATCGATGAACAACCCGTCGAAAAAACTGGTGGACCCTGCCTGACCCTGGTGTCGGTTCGTCCGCATCGACGTTCACCCCATGGAAGTGGGGGCCGGCAAGAAAGAAGAGGCCAATGGCGAAGAGCAGAACGGGAGCCAGTTCCATCGTCGCAAAGGCAAGTCCGGCGGCCAGGAATCCCCAGCGAAAACTTCCCCGGTTCCAAAGGTAGGTCACGAGAAACATTTCCAGGGGCAGAAATGCTTCGATGTGGAAGTCATACAGGTTCGCTGCCAGTACCGGGGCCCACGCGAGGTAGAGTAGACTTGCGGCGAGCGCCCGTCGGCGAGACCGGGTCACATCTCGCCCGAGGGCGAAAAGGGGAACGGCCGCAACACCCACTACGCTCGATTGGATTGCGAAAAGGGTGACCTGCGACGGTAGGGCCGCGTAGATCGGCACGAGGAGGTAGAGGACGAAGGCAGAGTGAACTTGCAGGAAGGAACTGAAACCGCCGGTCTCAAAATCTGCGGCCTCATAAAACGGCCTGCCGTGAACCGTCGACCACAGGGACTGCATGTAGATTCCCTGGTCCCAGGTGGTCGTCTGCAGTTCCAGGGCGCGCACCCAAGAGAGCGTGAACGCAACGCCGACGTAGACGATGATCGCGAGAGCCAGCCAGTATTCGACCCGGGTCCACCAGCGGGCTCGCTGCGCATGGGAGGACGAGGGACTCATCTTTCTTCCTTGATTCGGGGCCGACGGTTCCTCTAGAAGGTATACCGATTCAGTAAGAAGGCGAGGTCGTTCCGCCATGATCCAGGAAAGGACAAGAACGAGCGAGTCGTCAAAGCGTCGCTCCGCGGGGGCTAAAATTTCGGGTTTGCACCAACTAGAATCGTCGTTGCACCAAAAGGGAGGTGGTGACCCGCGAGTATTGCCGTACGATGTCAGCTTCGGCTCTCGAGGCGACCGTCGGTCACCCCCGGAGTAGCCGTAGAGCTCGGGTAGCTGGGTCGCTCGCGTTAGCTCTCGTCGTATTGTTGGTCGGCACCTCGCTCGCAACGGGGCGAACACCCCCGGGTTCGGGAGGGACTGCACCGGCTTGGTCAAACAGTTGGACGAATGGACGTGTCCTCTGCGAGTTCGAGCCCAGTACGCCATCGGTGGCCGTCTCCGCGTTGGCGCTCGACGAGTCCGGGCTCGAGGCATCCCCGATCCAGCTGGATGAGGTCGACACGACCGGACACGTCGTCGCGATGGCGATTACAGGAGGTGCGCTGTGGGAGGAAGAGAACGTCAGTTCGGCGTCGGCACTCATCTTGTCGTACACCGCCCAACTGTCCGTTACGACAGCGCCGAATTCCGCGAATGTGCTCGGGTCGGTAGCGGTCCGGGTGTGGTTCGCGTTGCCCGTCGGCGCACCCGTCGTCGCAGCGAACCCCGACGCCGTGACGATGACGCTTCAGGTCTCTTCCTGGCCGTGGGTCGGGACTGACGGAAGACTGAATGCAATCGTGAACCTACACCCGGCGTACACCGGGACCGAGCGACTTGAAGGCACGAACGGGTCCGGTTCCTCGCGCGTCACGAGTGTCTCGAACGCGTCCAGCGTGGCACTCGAGTACTTCGAGGCC
>JBAUTP010000071.1:0-2321 GCA_049582265.1 Thermoplasmata archaeon | reverse complement strand
GTTCAACCGCCGGTGCACCCACTTCTTATGAAAGCGGGTCCTTCCACCGGTGAACCCACATCCGAGCCTCTCGAGGCCAACCCTTCTGTCCTGATTTGGGATCGATCGTCACGCAGCCGACAAACGTATGGGAACTGGCCGTATCCTCCAACTTCGTACTGAACGCGAATTTTCGACTGATGAGTACCCTTTCTACTGGTCTGGCTCTAATGTTGTTGCTTTCGAGCGTAGCCATAGGTTACGTCGATTCGGCAACGGTAGCGAACAATCTTCCAACCCTCCCGTGAAAGCGGGAGGGTTCAACCTTTTCCATCTTCTCTTTTCTCCTCGTTGAGAGTGAGTCCGGACTCGCGCTCCAGCCGTTCGAGTGTGTCTGCCTGACTCACCAGTTCGTCGCCGATCGAGCGGAGTTCTTCCTCGCTGACCGTCGGTGGGGGAAGGGTCGCTGCTCGGTCGAGGTTGGCCCCTTTGCGTGCGCTGAGTTCCTCATCTTGCTCTTGGTAGGGTGCGTGGTGGGTGAGGATCCACCAGACCACGGCGGAGAGCTTTCGGGCCGCGGCCACTTGGGCCTTGGCCGACCCGATCTGCTTCGCCTTCTTCTGGTAGAAGCGCTTCACGGCGGTATCCTGCCGGGCCAGTTGCATCCCCATCACCGCGCCGCAGAGGAATCGCTTCAGAACCATGTCGCCGGGTTTGACGCTCCGATGCCAGCTGACCTTCCCTCCCGAGTTGTCGGCCCGCGGCACGAGGCCGGCATAGGAGGCCAGTTCCCGCTTGCCCGGGAACCGCTGGATATCTCCGATCTCGGCCACGATGGCCACGGCCGTGTAGTAATCGACCCCCGGGATCGTCAATAGGAGTCGGACGTCCTCTCGCTCCACCGCGAGTTGAGCGAGTTCGCTCTGCAGCTCGTGCTCTTGTGCGGCGAGGTAGCTGAGCTGGCGCAGGTAGCGGGCCAGAGAGGCCCGCTCCTCGGCCGAGAGGGGTAGGCCGGTCAGGGTCCGAAGCCCCCGAACCCCAAACCCGTCGGAGTGGCCCGACATCTCCGAATCGAGGAGGTTGCGCGTGACCAGAGCGTGGGCCTGGTTCTTGACCAGAGCCACCTTCCTCCCGAGGTCCTGGCGCTGGCGCACGACCGAGCGCATCCGGTCGATCTCGGGCGGTGGGACGTAGCATCCGGGAGGAACCCCGCTTGGTAGAGGTGGGCCAGCTTCGCGCTGTCTCGCATGTCCGTCTTTACCGAACTCTTCGCGATCAGCCCCACGTCACGCGGCGAGGCCATACGCAGGTCTCTCCCCGCGGCCTTGAGCAGCTGGGCGACCGCTTTGCCCGCGGTGCTCGCCTCGAGCACGATCGGGGTTCGGTCATCGATCTCCTCGGTGAGCGCGGCAAGGGCCCCGCGCGTGGTCGGAAAGGTCCAGGCTCTCATCGCCTTTCCGTCGGGACCCAGGTGGGTGGCGGTGGTCGTCGCTTTGTGGACATCGAGCCCCAGACACGGGCTCGGGGTCCATCCTCGGTCTTCGTTCACCTTCCTTCTCTCCTCCGTACAGATGGAATCCGGTCCCGGGTCTCGACAACCTCCCGTACGCGCATCCGAGCTCTCGGAGCTCGGCTGGCAGATGGACCCGTCGTAAGGGCGGCCACACTTTCCGACGCGCTGAATGCGCTAAAGGGTTGACGGCCGCCCAGGCCCGGATTCACGAGCCTCGTGAAGGCTGCGGGCCTAATCAGCCCGCTTTCAGATCCACTTTCCATTCCCCCGGGGGCTCGGAGTCGGGGGATTGAACACGCCTATGTGCAGAAACCTCGTAATCTGCCAGAGGTCAAGAGAGTCCGCGAATGACGTACAAAGCATACATCGATAACATCAAGGCGAAGACGGGCAAGGATCCCGAGTACTACCGCGCAGAAGCCGCGAGGTTGGGGCTCGTAAAATATGCACTCCTCCTAAAGTGGCTCAAGACCGACTGCGGCCTTGGACATGGCCATGCCAACGCAATCATCCTCTACATACAACATCCGGAGCTTGCCAAGCGGAAGATTGCCGTGGATTCGAAGAAGGCAACGTAGCCTCTTGGTGCGGCCCAACCCCCCACTTGGCACCGACGCTTCGGATTTCTGCGCCGGCAGCCCTCGGGGCTGAAGAGGGGTTGGAAAGATCGTCAGATTCTATCGTCCGCGGATTGGTAGCGCAGGAGAAGCGGGGTCGGTAACGGCGGTGCCACCCAACGAGATTCGGAACGCGAGACTAAGGAGGAGCGCGCCCACCACCGCGAGGGAAATGAGAAGGAGGCGGACGACCAACGCGTTTGTGCTTGATC
>JBAUTP010000070.1:0-2204 GCA_049582265.1 Thermoplasmata archaeon | reverse complement strand
GAACAGGAGACCGGCAACGCTCGAGACCCTTATGATGGGCTGGGACGGTGCACATCCCCATGACCCGTCGCGTCCGGTACATGTACGCCGGGCTTCGCGTACGCCACCTCGAGCGTTCGGTCGAGTTCTATAGGCGTATGGGCTTTCGCGAGGTCAAACGGGGAGGGTTCTCCCACGGGGGGCTCTGGGTTTGGCTCAGGTTTCCCGGATCCCTCCAACGGTTGGAGCTCAATTGGTACCCGAAGACGAGCTCGTTTTACGAGCCCTTTCGTAAAGGTACCGAGTTCGATCACTTGGGGTTCTTTGCCGACGACCCACGCGCCTGGTATCGGAGAGCTCGCGCGGCCGGCGCTACGTTCGCCGCGGAGTTCACGGACGGGCCGTACCGGCTCATCTTCGTCCGGGACCCCGACGGCATTTGGCTCGGCGCATTTGGGCTCGCTCACCCGCGGAAGCGTCGGTCCCGGAAGCGATCCGGGTGATCGCCCGGCGGATCACGAATCCTTCCATCCGGAACGAATCTTCGTAGCAGGACGCAGCGGATAGGACCGAATCTACCCGCCTACGCTCAGCCTCTCGATCCAGAGTCTCTCAGGGGAACCTGGCTGCGAAGCAGGTAAAGGCCCACGAACAGGAGTGCGATGACGAAGACTGAGAAGGCCGCGGCCGCGTCCGTGAGCCCCAAGAACCCTTCCAGCACGCCGACCCCCACGACGGGGATACTGAGACCGGCGTAGGCGACAATGAAGTACTCGCCGAGGAGTTCCCCACGTCGGGCGGCGGGCGCCTCCTCGTTGAGGAGTCGAAGGCTCCCCAGAAAGCCTACACCGAAGCCCGCTCCCATCACAAGGATCCCCGGCCAAAAGAGGAGCGCTGAACGAAACACGAGCGAGGCGAGGTTCACTACGACCCCGGCGAGAAGCAAGGCGAGTCCATACTCCATAGGTTTTCCCAGGTGAGCCCTCGTCCAGAGAAGTTGGCCGAACGCCGCACTCGCGAACAGGAGGAAGACCGCAATCCCGACCACGCCCAGATTGTGTATCCCAAGCGTCACGATGAGGAACGATCCTGTGAGAGCACTGAACAGTCCCGCGACGGCGAACCCTGCGAAGGCCCCCACGGAGGCGAGAGCGAACGCGGGGCGCACCTCCCGAGGGATAGAGAAGCGAGGGAGTGTCCAGTGGATTCCAAGACCACGCTGGGGGGCGGTTTCGGGCAGCAGGAGGATCCCGACGGTGGCGGGTACGAGAAGGGCGATATCCACCACGAACACAAGCTCGGTGGGGGCGGGAGCGTACTGGGCCAACAGTCCCGCCAGCAGTGGACCTGAGGCGAGCCCCATCAGGTTGAGGGTCGCGGCTACACTGCTCGCATGCGTCCGATTGGCCGAGGGCTCCAGCTCCGTGAGGGCGGCCGTCGCAGTGCTGGTGACGAGTCCCACGGAAAGTCCAGAAAGGACTCGACCGAGCAGAAGTTCCGGTACGCTCGACGCGAAAATGAAGACGATGGCGCTCACAACGGCGGTCGCAATTCCGAGAAGGATCATCGGTCGGCGACCAATGGAATCGGATGCGCGGGCCAAGAACAGTAAGCCCGCCAGAACACCGATCGCGTAGACGGCGAAAATGAGCGTGAGAATGGAGGGAGGGAAGTGCAGCCGATCCTCATAGAGCGGATAGAGCGGGGTCGGGATCGTTCCTCCGAGAAGCAGGATCCACAATCCATAGCCCGCGGTGGCGAACGCGACGCGTCGCGTGCGAACGGGAGCGGAAGAGGGGCCTAGACGCGAGGGATCCGTGGTGCGCGAGGGGTTCCGCCTGCTCATCGTCCGTCACCGAGCGTTGCGCGAAGGGCAGGTGCTACAAACGCTCCTTGCTTCGTGAACGAATAGGTGGTGCCTGTAGGATCAGGGGAAGCTCACGAGCCAGCCACTAGGGTCGGCCGACCACTTCATGAGACGGGCATCACGGGTTCTCGAGGGTGTACCCGTTGCCGGAAGATCCAAAAAGGAATTCCGAAAGAAGAGGGTCGAAGTTGTTGGGAGAGCCTGGGTCGGTGATCCACAAGGTGTCGAGGCAGCCGGGATTAGAAAATCCGTGGCCCGCCACATGACAGAAGCTGCCGGGTGAACCCGTCAGATTGAAGAGCCACTCCACCGTCGCTGTGATCCCATAATCGGAATCATCGCGGGCGAAGGAGTATCC
>JBAUTP010000069.1:0-1757 GCA_049582265.1 Thermoplasmata archaeon | reverse complement strand
CAACCTGCCCTTGGCGCTCGATACGGACGGGTTGCGCCAGGCACTTCAGATCGCGCCGGAAGCGCTCGACGACCTTTTGACGCGTCTCGTACCGACCGGTCTCGAATATCGCTGGGTCTTCCTCACCGTCGCCCGAAAACTCGGCGTGTTGCCTCCCGCCGTCAACCCTCGGGACCTTCGCTCCCTGGAGCCGCTGCTGGACCGGGCCCAAAACACTCCCCTCGGAGACGAGGCCCTCGAGAAGACGCTCTTCGATCGGTATGATGTGGAGCACGCTCGCCAGGTTCTCGCGGGGGTCCGCGATCAACGCATCACGATCGAGCTCTGGACGCCCAATCGCTGGACCGATGGAGCGCTCGAACGTCTTCGCTGGCAAGAACTGCCCGACCAACCACCTCCCACGCTTCTCAAAGCCGTAGAGGAGCGGCTTCGGAAGGAACCGCTCACGCTGATCTGCCTGAGATGTGGGTTCACCCGAGATACGACCCCCGGGCGCTATGCGACGGAGGGCGGGAACCAGTGCCGACTCTGCCGAGGGGCCCTCTCGGCCGTGCTATCCCCGCGACGGTCCGGCGAGATCACCCAGCTCAGCAAGTACGCGAAGGCCAAATGGCGCGGCAAGCGAGCCCCTCGTAGTCCGCCGCCCACGCTCCTCGCCCTCGTGCGGCAGGCGTACACCTCGGCAGAGCTGCTCGCCACGTACGGGGAACGAGCCCTGCTCGCCCTGGCCGCTCGGGGCGTGGGGCCGGATACCGCCCGACGCGTCCTGAGCCGTCTCTACCGGCACGATGCGGAATTCTTCGGTGAGATTCTCAAAGCAGAGCGTAGTTACGCCCGAACGCGCGCCTTTTGGGATTGACCCCTCGGGCGAGAGTCGGTGGTTCAGGGCGCTCGGGACCGGAGCACGGTCGACAGGTCGCGGACGACCTCTTCCACCGTGGATCGCTCCGCGGTAGTGCGGAACCCCGCGGGTCGTGCATGGGTACGCCCCGCGCTGAACCCGCCGGAGCGCAGCGCTGCGATAATCACGTCGGGCCCGACCGGATGGGAGAGGTGAAGCCGAGCCGCAAGAGTGTTCGGTTCGTAGTAAAACGGTCGGTCCGCTTCGGCCTCGTCACGAAAACGTTCGATGAACCGTCGGGCTTCCGCGGGATGTTCCGCGTTCGGGGGCACGAGGAGCGTCCGAACGATGACAGGATCGAACATCGGGCCGAGCCACATCGGTCCGAACGGCCCTTCCCCGTCCAGCATCGGGCCCGACCAATCTCCGGGTTCGATGATCCCGATTGGGGCCGAGGCTGGGTCGCCCGCCTGGATGCGGACGTAGGCCCGGATGTGATGGTCGTGGATGTAGCAGACGCTCGGCCGAATGACGCGTCCCCCTTCGGCCGCTCGACGAGCCACGTTCGCGAGTACGAGACGAAGCCCGCCTTCGGGACCTAACCGACCCCGGACGGGTCGGCCGCCATACCGACGTTCCGCCGCGCGGCGAGCAGCTCCCGCCAGCACCGGCATGTCGGTAGCCGCGACGCCCAGGAGGCCGGGGTCACGG
Source organism: Thermoplasmata archaeon (assembly GCA_049582265.1). Classification (GTDB taxonomy): domain Archaea; phylum Thermoplasmatota; class Thermoplasmata; order Lutacidiplasmatales; family UBA184; genus Lutacidiplasma. The sequence goes on along the minus strand of JBAUTP010000069.1, from coordinate 205 downwards.
AGGGAGGCAATGGCGCTCGGCAGGAACGGGAGCGGGGAACCGAAAGGATCGATATCTACGAAGTCGAAGGATCCGAAGTCGAGCGGCTGGCGTGCGTCGTGCAGCTGAGCGCTGACTCCGGCCGTGGTAAAGCGTTCCGAGTTGGTTCGCAAGACATGGAAGGTGGCAGGGTTGGAGTCGGTGAGCAGCATCGAGCGGAACGCGC
>JBAUTP010000068.1:0-4738 GCA_049582265.1 Thermoplasmata archaeon | reverse complement strand
GCGTATCCTACCTGACGGACCAATTCCAACGGAGCCGGCATAACCTTGGCCTTAACACGATCGACCTGGTCTACCTGCATAACGCCGCGGACGTCCAACTTTCCGTCGTCGGTCGTTCGGAGTTTCTCCAGCGGCTCAGCGAGGCGTTGGCGCTGTATGAGCGCTTCCGGCGGGAGGGCCTGCTCGGCAGCTACGGTCTCGCCACGTGGGACTGCCTCCGGGTCCCTCGAAGCTCTCCCATGTATCTGTCGCTCGAGACAGCGATCGGCATCGCACGCCAGGTTGGTGGCGAGGACCACGGACTTCGCTACCTACAGTTCCCCTTCAACCTCGCCATGCCCGAGGCGGCCCAACTCCGGAACCAAACGGTGGGAAAGGACCGTCTCACCCTCTTGGAGGCCGCACGGCGGCTGCATCTCTCGTGTTTCACGAGCGTTCCACTCTTCCAGGGACAGCTCGCACGGACGGGACCCCGGGATGGCGAGCTCACCCCGGCCCAAACGGCGATCCAGTTCGCACGCTCGGCGCCGGGGTCGATGGGTCCGCTGGTGGGGCAGAAGAATCCGGCGCATCTAGCGGAGAACCTCGGCGTCTGCGCCTCGGTACCGTGGGACGAGGAAAAGTTTCGCCGGATGCTGCCGTAGTCCTTTCTGGCTCGGGCGGCGGCCCTTCGACTTCAACCTCGCTTACCGCACCGGCCGACCGGGGTTCCGTGCCGGGTTCTTCCCCGAGTCGGGATACGCCATCGACTTTGTGGACGCGGACAATGTGGTCCGCGATGGCCGTGAGCTGGGGCTCGTGAGAGATCAACAAGACCTGAGGAACGCGGGCCTCGTCGAGAAGCTCGCCGAGCCGAAGCACCTGCTCGGGGGAGAACCCGTCGGTGGGCTCGTCGAGGATGAGCGTGTCCAGCTTCAAGTGGCCGAGCGAACGGACGACGTGCCCCAACGCCAACCGGAACGCCAGGGCGAGAGCGGTCCGTTCACCGCCACTGAGCGCCTCGGGGGGAGTCCATTCCCCTTCGATCTCCACCGCGGGGCTGAACGCCGCGTCTGCCTGCGCCGTGAGCGCCGCGTCCTCGACGAGGGTCGAGAAGTACCGTCGCAGCAGATGGTCGAACTCGCTGTGCGCTCGGGTGAGGAGTCGACGCTCGAGCTTGAGAAGTGTTTCCCGGAACGGACCGTGGATCCCCTCCGCGAGAGTCTGAAGGTGGCCCGAGTCCTTCACCAGGCGGAGCCGTTCTGCGCGTCCTCGAGCCGCCTGCTCGAGACGTTGGCGCGCCGCGCCGAGGAGCGCCTCGGAACGGGCGCGCGTTGCGCCGAGCTCGCGGGCCTTTCCTTCCAGTTCGTCCGTCCGAACTTGATGCGCATTGACCTCGGATTCGAGCGCCTCCGCGCGCGAAAGTTGCTGGATGAGCATGTCGGCCTCCGTGGCTAGTCGAAGCACCTCGGCATCGACGCCGGCCCGCTCCTCCGCGGCCGCGGCGAGCTGATCTCGGTAGGCGGAGAGCATCTCCTCGATGGCTCGGCCCCGCTCGACCAGCGCTCGGTTCGCATGGAGCGCCTCGGCGGTCTCATGCTGAAGACGGTCCAGTTCCTCCGCTTCGGAAGCCCACCGGTCGGCTTGGGTCCCGGCGTCCGCCAGCTGCGTAACCTTCGCCTGAGCCGCGTCGATCGCGGATCGTTCCTCGACTTCCCTCTGGCGGGTCTCCTGCAGACGTGCGTCCGCCCTGCGTTGGGCTTCGAGCAGCGACTGGCGATGGGCGTCCACTTCTTCCCAACGCCCGAAGGCTCGCTCGTATCGCTCTCGGCTCGCACGCTCATGCTCGAGGGTCGTGCGTTGTTCGCGCAGTTGGCTGAGTCGCGCCCGTGTTTCGAGGAGGGCCGCATCCACATCCCCCCGATGGGTCGTGAACGATGCCGTGTCTACGGGTTGGTGGCACCGAGGGCAGACCCCCCCCTCGATGAGTTCCCCCAGTTCCACCGCTTGCCGCTCGAGCTGCGCGGTCGCTCCGACCTCGACGTCCTGGAGGCGGCTCAGCTCCTTGAGGTCGGTTTCAATCTCGGGCAGGCTCCGGCGGGTCGGTACGGCGGGAGGGTGGCGGGGACCGTGTTGGGCCAGCGCATCGAGTTCATGGACCACCAAGACGGCCTCACTCTCCCGTCGCGCACGCGTCTGCGAGATCTCGTGTAGGGAACGCTCGAGGCCCCGCTGCGTCGTCGTCGCGATCGCCCATTCGCGTCGGGCCGCTTCCCCCTCCTCTCGTTTTCGTGCCAGGTGCCGTTGCGCCTCCTTGAGCCGGTCGGCCTCGGCGGTCAAGATCGTCAACCGGTCCGCGGCCGCCCTCCCCAGGTCTCGATCGGCTTCCGCCGCGCGCCGGGACCGTACGAGGGCGTCCAGGCGCCCGACGATCGACTCTCGGCGATGGGTGAGCGCGGCCCTCCGCGCGTCGAGACCACGCGCGCGGACGCGCGCCTCCTCGAGGATCGTGCGCTCGGATTGAAGCACTTCGCGTCGTTCGGCGAGCTGAGACCGCAGGACCGCGAGCTCTCGCTCGGCTCGGTCGATCTCCGCGAGTCGAGAGCCTTCACGCTCGATGTCCGCCGAGGACCGGTCGAGTTCCCCGTCGAAGAAGGCGAGCCGGTCGGCTTCCGCCCTCCGTAGCTCGCTCCGGTGCCGAAGCTCCTTAGCCACTTCGACGGCGTTCTCGGCGGCCGTCTGATACTGCTCCACCCCTAGGGCCTTGCGAACCGAGGCGAGCCGCTCCTCCGGCCGCTGGCTCAGGACCTCCCTCATCTTCTCTTGAGGAACGTAGACCGCCCATCGCCAGTAATCGGAGTGGGCCCTGGGGTTCGGGTTATCGGGAAACCCGAGGAGGTCGATGATCCGTTGGCGCAGCTCGGTCGGAGGATAGCGCGTCCGAGTACGGTCAACGATGAGCGTTCCTTCGCCGGGTTCGTACGTGAAGCGCCCCCGGCGTGATTTGCGTAGGAGCTCGCGGCGTAGGGTGTACTGATGGGCCTCATGGACCAACGTCAGCTCGACCCAGGCAGCGCTGGCTCCGTGGCGTACCAAGAACGTCGCGTCGACTTCGGCCAGACCGAAGAGCGCCATCTCGATGGCATAGAGGAGCGATGTTTTACCGGAGCCCACGTCGCCCGAGACGAGGGTCGTGCCTCGCTCGAGCCGAATCTTGGCGTCTCGATAGCTACGGATGTTGTGAAGGCGTAACGTTCCGAGTTGCACCGCTAGGCACCTTCGGTCGCGCTCGAGCGAAGACGTAGGATCGCGAGTGCGGCTTCCACGCGGCTCTGGAGATAGTCTTGCTTGCTCTCGCCCTCGCCCCGTGACGTCCCGAGCTCCTGCATCAGGTCCCGAAGACGTCGCTCGCCTCCCGGCCCGAGCAGGTCCTCAAGGGAAGGGTCGAGGCGGCCCTGAAGTTCTCGCACTGCGGCGCGCTCGAGCTCATCCAGCGGCTGATCCTGGGCTCCCGGATCCTCGTCGGCGGGCGCGAGCCCGCGGACGTCCCAGTGTACGTTCTCCGCCCCCTGGGCCGTTGCCGCCGACGCCGATTCATGAAGGCCAAGGGCCCCGACCGAGCCCCCGGCAAGGACCCCATGGACCTTCGGAAACAGGAGGACGCCCGGTCGGGTCTCGGCTTCGAGGGCCGCGGTGACCACCTGTCGCGCCTCGGCGGCGGTGCGCCCTGTCACGTCAACGTCGAACACTCGGAAGCTCTGCTGGGATGCCGTTCGGACGAACTCGGTGGAGGGCCGACCGTCCCGCACCGTCACGATCACGAGACCCTGGTTCGTCACCCCCCGGGCGCCGTACTCGAGGTCCGTCACGCTCGTTCCAAACACGGACCCGGGGTTGATCAATAACCCACCGTTAGGACCCGTTCCTTCGTAGGAGTAGTGAATGTGACCCCCCGCGTAGTAGTCGCACGCCCCCGGCAAGTCCTCCCGTGAAATCCCGTGGATGTGCTCCCGTAGATGGGGGGGGAGATACTCTTCGACCGCCGCGTGGAACTGAAAAATCTTAAACCCGGGGGCGGCGCGGAATGCCTCGGAGTCGACCGCGGCAAAGTAGCTCCGGTCGAGGCCCTGGGCCCGGCCCGAGATTCCGGCGATCCGAGCTCCGGTGGGCTCATCAACGAGGAAGGGCAGAGTCCAGCGCTGGCCCTCGCTCCGAATGGCCTCGGGCGCAGCGCGAAGGAAAAGGCCGGTCTCCGCGAGTACGTCGAGCCAGCTCGTTCGATGCGCGACGTAGTCGTGGGAGCCATAGATCACGTAGACGCGAATGCCTGCGGCCACGAGCTTTCGGAGCCGGGCCGCGACGGGAGCCACTTCGCCCGGTTCGGGTACGGGCGTGTGAAACAGATCGCCCGAGACCAGGAGAAACTCACATCGGTGTTCGGTAACCACGTCAAGGGCCCGCAGAACGCTTTCGCGAAGCGCTCGGCGAACCGCGGGCTCCCGCGACCACGCGCCCACGTGCGCATCGGCCAGATGGGCGAAGACGAAGTTGGCCCCGTCCATCGCGCCCACCTACGGCAACGTGCTGGAACTCTTCCCTCGAGCGAGCGGGGTGGGAGCGGGAGGCTCCGGCGCCTGGGCGCGCTTCAGAACGGCGGCGAGAAGCCCCGAGCCCGCGCCGAGGAAGAGGAGTCCCAGAGCGAGGTCTTCATCCCGCAAGGAAACCGCGCCAGGCGTCGGAGGTGGTTTCGCCGTAGGGG
>JBAUTP010000067.1:0-12062 GCA_049582265.1 Thermoplasmata archaeon | reverse complement strand
GGGCTCGCCACCGTGCGCTTCACGAGCATCCAGCTCGAGGTCGATGACCTTCACAACTGGAGCCAGATCCCTCCGATCGCGAACATGTCCTTCAAGACGGTCGTGAATACGACGAACTCGTTGGGCTCGAACTTCTCGACCACGTGGACGCCGCTCGCGGTCAATGTGACCGCCGTCTATCGGGACTCGAGCGGTTCCTGCGTCAGCTACTCCGCGATCTACGCGATCGACCTCGCTCCGCCGAGCCTTCTTTCCGCCGACCTCAGCAGTGGAGGAGGCGTCACCTCGACCGCGATCTCGGACCTTCCCCTCATCCTCCTCTTGAACTCCGCTTCGTTCGGGGCCTGCTGATGCGTCCGCCCGGTTCCGTTCGTCCCGCGCGTCTCATCATCACGTTCTGGGTCGGTGTCATCGCGGTTCTGCTGTTCGTCGAGGTCGCGGAGCTCACCCATCTCTTCACCCTCCCGCTCCAATCGGCGGTCGTGAACCTGGTATCCTTCATCTTTGCGATCGTCTTCATCACCATCCTTGCTCTCGTGGGTTCGCTCTTCGCGGGCTTCTACATCTCCCAACGACTCCTGTCCCCGCAAGGTTTCACGCCGTTCGAAGAAGAGATGCTCAAGATGCGGGTGGACGTGAAGACGCTCCGGGACGAAGTAACCGAGCTTCGGCGCGCGACGTTCCCGTCCGAGCTTCCGTCGGAGCTTCGAGAGGGCGGCAAGTGAAGATCCCGGTCCTCGATAACGGCGGCCAGTGGACGCATCGCGAGTATAGGGTCCTCCGTGACCTTGAGGTCGAAAGTCGGATCCTTCCGAATACCACTCCTCTTGAGGAGCTCGACGCGGACGGGGTGGTCCTGAGCGGGGGGGCCCTTAGCCTCGAAGGCAGCGACGCTCCGCTGGGTCGCCTGGATGAGTGGGTCGACCGGGCTCCGTTCCCGATCCTCGGGATCTGCGTGGGGCATCAGTTCCTCGGCCGTCACTTTGGCGGCTCCGTGGGGCAGGGGCCCTCCGCCGAATTCGGTCGGGTGACCGTGACGGTTGACGAAACCGCGTCACCCGTGTTCCAGGGGCTCCCGTCGGAGTTCACGGCCTGGTCGAACCACAACGACCAGGTCGTGCGCGTCCCCCCCGGCTGGCACCGGCTCGCCCACTCCGAAACGTGTCCGGTCCAAGCCATGTCGCATCCCGAGAAGCCCATCGTGGGGGTCCAGTTCCATCCGGAGGTCGAACACACCGAACACGGTCGTGAGATCTTCCGCAACTTCATCGCGATGTGTAGGCGCTAGAAGGCCCCTGTCGTGTCCTGAAGGTTAAAACCAACTCGGGCGTGGATGGCGTTCCACTCATGCCAATCTCCACGGATGTCCAGTCCTGGCTGCTCTCCGATGACCCGAGCGCCGCGGCGCGCTTTCCCGGGACGAGGCCCGAATCGGACCCGAGCATCCGCGCGCGAGTCCTCGAAGACGTCCTGAAGCGACCTCCGAACGACCCCGACCTCACGTCGGCTCGTGAACAGGTAGCTACCCAGGGATGGGCGGCTCGAATTCTCGATCTCCAGCAGCCTTCGGGGCAGTGGGACTCGCCCGGGACCTCCTCCCAGGAGCTCTATGTACCCAAGTACATCGCGACGAATTGGAGGCTGCTTGTCCTATCGGACTTCGGGCTCACACGGCACGACCCCAGCATTGCGAAGGCCGTTGAACTCTTGCTGACCCGGGAGTCAGGACCCGACGGGGGCCTTGGGGGCACGGGGAGTGAGGTATGCTTTACGGGGAACGCTCTTCGCATGCTCGCCCGCTTCGGTTACCTCGATGACCCTCGGACCCCTCCGATCACGGGCTGGCTGCTCCACGCTCAGAAAGAGGATGGGGGATGGCACTGCGCGCCCCTCGATCACGGCACGCTCGACTGCTGGGAAGCTCTCGCCGCATTCGCGGCCATCCCACGTTCCCAATGGTCCGCGGCCATGCAGCGGTCGGTGGAACGCGGAGCGGAGTTCTACCTCGATCGTGGCCTGGTACACGAGGGCGACACACCCTACGCACCCTGGTCGCGTCTTCACTATCCCACTCACTACTACTATGACCTCCTCATCGGACTGGACACACTGACACGCCTCGGATTCGCGGATGATCCCCGTCTTGCGCCGGGGCTTGACCTCCTCGAATCGAAGCGACGACCCGAGGGGGTGTGGTGGATGGATGCGGTGCACCCCGACATTCCGGCCGAGGAAAAGTATCAGCCGAGACTGCCCGTGTATCCTTTCGTTCTGGAGTACCCCGGCCGACCGAGTCGCCTCATTACAACGACGGCACTTGCCGTCTTGGACCGCGCCGGCCGTAGCTGAAGCGACTCCCTGCCCCGAGGGGAGGACCCGCGCGTTACGCGGAGTCTCACCCCGGATGCCCGGGTTCACTCCGAACCGCTAAGAAGGGTCACCCGCTGGCTCCTCGGGGGTAGGGATGCGCGCGCGCCGGGCCTCGGGGATCCGCGAGAGCGAACTCGTCCAACGGGCGAAGGAGCTTCGGGAGACGGTCGACCCTCTCCTCCCACGGCTCACCAAGGATTGTCCCCCGGAGCGCTTCGACCGCCTCAAGAAGGACCTCGAAGCAGCGCGCGAGGCCAAGGATGACGAGAAACGGCTCGAGCGCACCGGACGCTGGGGGGACCCGCTCGTACGGGCCTATGCGGACCTCCTACGGTTCTACCTCGACCCCAAACCCCCAGGGGTCCTCGTCGTCCCGTACCCCGGCGGGGATGTCGCTTTCGCACCGCTCGGGAGGGCCACGAAGGAGGCGCAGATCGCGGTGCAGCAGTACGACGACCCCGCCCGCCTCATGATCGGATACATCGACTGGGCCCGCAAAGGGTTCCACTTCTTCGCGACGCGGGAGACGCTCTACTGTACCGGGCGCACTTCACGCCCTCCCGAGGTTTTCATCTCGGAACACCTCGCCGGCCTTCCGTACAAGGTCCAGCCGTCGGGTACACGCGGGGAGTACCTGTGCCAGCATCTGGCCCGCTCCGAACCCATCCCTCGGCTCACCGTCGAATGGCCCGATGGGGGGGTCACGGTCTCGGTCTGTCGGCGATGCACGAAGGGCGACCGCCAGCTTCTCGCGAGCCTCTCCGGAGGCATGGCGATCCCCCACCCCGAACGGGCCCATAGCGTCGATGTCGCGCTCAATGTGGACTGCCGTGGCGGGGAGGGGTGCGTCCACCGCAACCTTCCTGGCCCCAGCCGACGGATCCTGAAACGCTACACCTTCGGTCGATACGGCGATGCGGACCTGCTCGATGCCTACCGGTCCGAGGTCCTGCCTCGAGTCGAGCGCGTTTCGGAACCGCTCTTCGTGGCGGCCGGCGTGTGCTACGGGAGCGACGCGGACGCCTTCCTCGAAGCTCTCCATCCGTCGCCGGAGGAGCGAATGGCCCTCACCGCCGTTCTCCCCGAGGTCCGGGGGTATTTCGCCCTCGACCAGGCAACGGGTAGTCAGGCGCTCGAAAAGCTGTGGCCGGACCACGCCGATGCGATCGTGGAAGCGATCGTACCTGACCCCGAGCGCGCGCGTCGGCTCGTCCAGGAAGCTCGCCGGGCGCCCGGCCGGGTATCCGACCTCCTCCACCGGGCGGCACGCGAGACCCGCGAGCGCGCTGTCCTCGAGGCACTCCCGCAGTTCGGCCGGCTCACTCGGGAGGCGGCGTTCGTCGACACGATCGCACGGGCGTACCGGGGTCAGGGGGCTCGGGCGGCAGAGCGGCTCATCGTCCAGACCCTTCCGGGCGAAGGGAAGGAACGAGGGCTTGCGTTCGGGATCCTGAAGGCGCTGCATCAGGACCAGCCGCACCTCTGGCAGTTCACGCCGACCGAGCAGCAGTTCGGGGAGTCGCTAGCACCGCTCGCGGAGGAGACGCTCACCGCGCCTTCGGCCGACTACGCGACGGCGCTGGGGCGACTGCTCCAGAGAGCCGGGGTCGCCGAATGGCGCGGCCGGGAGTAGATCTCGGCCAATTCCGCCTCCACCGCTGCGTGCTTATACATGGGAATATAAGCGAAGGGTAGACTACCGGCATCCCGGGCAGATGACGGCGGTCGCCGGTAGCATGAGCGCCGCCAACCAATCCACCCCCACCGCCGTCGTGGCCGCAGGGGACGAGGAGACCCGCGTCCTCCTGCGGGGCCTCTTACGCCTCCACCACTATCGCGTGATCGGAGAGGCTGAAGGGCTCACGCGTGCGATGGAGTTCATCCAGGCCCACCATCCGAGCGTGCTGGTGACCGACGTCAACCTGGCCGAAGGCAGCTCGACACGACTCATCGAGGAGTCCAAGCGAAGCTCCCCCGACCTGCGCGTCATCCTCGTGACACCCGCCGCACGCCCCCCTCCCACGCCGGAGGGGTCGGTCACTCCGGATGTTGTCCTCCCACGCCCGTTCAAGATCCGACAGTTCGCGGAAGCGCTGTGCCCGCCGGCTCCGAGCGCTCCCCCCTAAGGAACACGAAAGCGTCGGACCGCCGCCTCTTCGGCGAAGTGGAGTTCCGGCGCCGGCACGATGATCGTGTGGAGCGGGGGGCCGAAGTCGATCCGGGCGAGCGAGCGCGTCGGCCCGACCCAGGCGCCTACGTCCGGGCGGCCCACGCGGGCCACCACAGCCACCGAATCCCCTAGGTTCGGGTGGGGTTCTCCCGCCTCGAGCATCCGCAGCGCATCCTGGGGGGCCAGGAAGCGACCGCCCGAAGGGTCCAGGTCCAGGAGAACGAGCGTGTGGAGGCCGCTCTCGCGGTTTCGTAGGAGGGCCTCCTGAGGGGATCGCGGCAGGAACCCCGGAGCGGGGAACGGCACCGAGACGACGCGTCCGAAGCGATAGTGCATGAGTCCGAGGTAGCTTGCCGCGGCCGTGAGGATGCTCGCGTTGGGGGTGTAGGTCCAGTCGTGTCCCCGACCTTCGACCTCGACACGAAGCGCGACGTGCGTCGTGGCGGCGAACGGGTCACCCGCCACGAGGAGGGCGACGCTCGACCCCCGGTCCAGGGCGGAAAGGATCTCGTGTCCCGCCTCGACCTCGTCCCGGCCGAGGGTGTGGATCGGTCGTCCGAGCCCCTTCGCGAGGCGCTCGATCGCCCCGGCGTCGAGCAAGCTCGTGTACTGTTCCGCGAAGAGAACCTGGCAGCCTTCGAGAAGCCTCCACGCGCGTCGTGACAAACTCTCCTCGTCGCCGAGCCCCGCCCCGACGAAATGAAGCGTCGACATGGTCGATCGGCCGCATCAATCGCGAACGGCCATGACCGGGCAGGGGGCCGCTCGGAACAACTCCTCGAGGAACGTGCGGGTGAGAAGAGGGCCTTCCCCGTGGACTGGCTCCTCTCCGACCAGGAGAAGGCCAAAGCGCTCCCGGGCCGCCTGGCTCACGATGAGTTCGGGCAATCGGCGCCGGCGGAAGAGGATCGACTCCGAGATGAACGAACGTCGGTGCTGGAGCGGGAGTCCCCGGGGGGAACGGGACGGTTCCTCGGGGGGTGCCTTCGGGCCGCCGCGCCGAGCGATCGTGATCTCCACGATGGGGATGCCTCCGTTACGCATGGAGAACTCCTCGGCGATCTGGAGAGCCCTCGGAGGGGTGGTCGAGGAAAACGTGGGGATGAGGATCCGAGGAATCTGCTGTTCGGCGATCGCAAGACGGTTCACGATGAGAACATCCGGGGCGGCATGGTGAAGGAGCGCGCTGGCGGTATGGCCGACGAAGGGGTTACGACTACGTTTGTCCCCACGGAGCGTCATCAGGATGGCATCCACCGCGTGGGTTTCGGCGCTATCGAGGATCTCCCCGGCAACGTCCCGGGCCACCCGGACCTCGGGATCCACGCGGATGTCGAGGGCTGCGGCCGTCTCATGGGACGGGATGACGTAGTTGATGGACGAACGCCACTCCCGCGCCAGCTGGGGGAGCGTCGGGGTCGGGATCACATGGAGTACGCGGATCTCCCCATCGGGGTCGAGCAACGTGGCGGCGAAGCGTATCATCGGCTCCACGTCGGCGGCTTGGCTGGCCGGAATGAGGATGTGGCGGTACACGGGACTATCGACCCTCCAAGGGTAAGAGAGCAATATCGAGGTCGAGCACGTTCACGAAGGCCGGCCCGATGATCCCACCGAACGGTTGAACGATCTGGCTGTCCACCAAGGTAAGAAGGCTCTCGTTCGAAAGGTTAGAGAAGTCGTGCACCCGAGGAATCTGGACGAGCACGGCCTCGGGGGTCAGGTCAGGGTCGACGCCAGAGGCCGACGGGGTGACGAGGTCGAGCGGAAGGGATGCGTTGACCGTGAATTCGCCGTAGCGATTCATGTAGGCGATCGTTTGGTTGATGAGCGCGGCGAGGGCCGGATCGCTCGGTCCGGGGTCGGTGTCGAACCCGAGCGTGATGTTGTAATCGATGAGGGAGGGTCGATCCCAGAACAGGTACGGAGCCGAGAGGTTCTGGGCGATCAGCGACGACCCCACCACGGTACCATTGTACGTGATCAGGCTCCCGTTGGCGGTTCCCGGCGTGACCAACTGGGCGAACCCCGTGATCACCACCGGGTAGGCGACCCCGACGACCACGATCATGAGCAGAAGCACAACGGCCGCGCCTCGGACGTGCCGACCGGCTTGCCGTCGAGTGAACCGAAATCCCGGCGCCGGCTCGGCGCGTTGGACCATGGGCGCGGGGGTCTCCTTCGGGGCCGCCGGTGGTGGGTCAGCCTTGGGGCTGGCCGCCGGCGTCAGCGGGAGCGACTCGGGTGTCGCGCTCACGGGATCACCAGCGGCAGGGCATGGTTGACCCAGGAGACCAGAACCTGCCAGCCCCCTAGGGAGGTAAGCCAGGCGAGGAAGACGTAGACGAGCTTGATGCCGATGAACGCGCTCACAAGTCCCCCGATGCCGTAGATGATGAGGTTACGGCGGAGCAGTTCGATCGCCGAACGGGGTCGGAACCGGACTCCGGCGAGAGCGATCGGAATGAGCAGCGGAATGACGAGGGCGTTGAACAGGAGCGTAGCGAGGACGGCCAAGTGAGCCGAGGAGAGACCGATGATGTTGAGGGGTTGGACACCGGGGATCACCGTTCCGTTCGCTGCGATGAACACGAGCGGGATGATGGCGAAGTACTTCGCCACATCGTTCGTGATGGAAAAGGTGGTGAGCGACCCCCGGGTGATGAGGAGAGCCTTCCCGATCCCGACGATCTCGATCATCTTCGTGGGGTCATTATCGAGGTCGACCATGTTACCGGCCTCCTTGGCCGCGCTCGTCCCACTGTTCATGGCGAGCCCGACATCCGCCCGGGCGAGGGCGGGAGCGTCATTCGTCCCGTCGCCGCTCATCGCGACGAGCCTCCCCTGCGATTTTTCCCGGTTCACGATCACGAGCTTCGTTTCGGGCTTTGCCTCAGCGATGTATTCGTCGACGCCCGCCTCCCGGGCGATGGTCTGAGCGGTGAGCCGGTTGTCGCCCGTGCACATGATGGTGCGGATCCCCATCGTACGCAGGTCGCGGATCCGGTCCCGAATGCCGGGTTTTACGACGTCCTTCAGTACGACGATACCGAGGACCCGCTTGTTTCGTGAAATCGCGAGCGGCGTCATACCATCCTTCGCGGCCGCGACCGCGGCCTGGCGGAGGGCGGACGGCAACGGGGCCCCCGAGGCCTCCATCGCCTCAATGGACCCCTTGAAGACTTCCGTTCCATCCTGAAGGATGATGCCGCTCATCCGGCGCTCGGCCGAGAACGGGACGACCCGGAAGGCACCGGGATCGAGCTTCACCGTGGGCGCCCCACGCCGACCGGCGAGCCGCACGATCGACCGGCCCTCGGGCGTGTCGTCGAGGCTGGAGCACACCATCGCCGCCGACAGGAGCAGCGCCTCATCGACGTCCGGCGCGGGCTGGAATTGGACCGCGAGGCGATTGCCCACAGTGATCGTTCCGGTCTTGTCGAGGATGATGACATCGAGGTCCCCCGCCGCTTCCACGGCCTTGCCCGACTTAGCGATGACATTCGCACGAGCGACCCGGTTCACGCCCGAGATCCCGATCGCCGGGAGGAGGCCTCCAATCGTCGTCGGGAGGAGACAGACAAAGAGGGCGACAAGCGCGCCCAGGTCGATCACGACGATGCCGGTGATGTTGACGATGAAGGCAAAGGACGCGATGACGATCAACAGGGCGAGGCTCAATCCGGCAAGAAGGATCGAGAGCGCGATCTCGTTGGGCGTGGGTTCCCTGGACGTTCCCTCCACCAGCCGGATCAGTCGGTCGAGGAACGACCCTCCCTGCGCGACGGAGACCCGCATTTGGATCTCTCCCTGAAGGACCCGGGTCCCGCTCATCACGCTCGTCTTGTCCCCACCACTTTCCCGCGTGACCGCCTGGGACTCGCCCGTCATCATCGACTCATCGATGAGGGCCGCGCCTTTCACGACGTCCCCGTCGATGGGGATGGTTTCGCCCGGACGTACCGAGATGATGTCACCAATGTGGAGGAGATCGAGCGTCGCGAACTGTTCCTTTCCGTCGGGGAGAACCTTTCGAGCTCGGATCGCTCCCCGGATCTGCCGAAGGCTCTCCGCCTGCGCGCGGCCCTGTGCCTCGGCGATCGCTTCGGAGATGTGAGCGAACCAAAGCGTCAGGAAGAGGATGATCGTGAGGGCGACGTAGTAGGGTGCGCTGTACGACCGCACGATGTCCGGGAACCAATGGGGTTCCAGGGTGACGACGAGGACGAAGAACATCAGCACCCACACCACGAACATGACAGGGCGACGCACCTCCTTGCGAGGGTCGAACCCCGCGAAGGAGTCGCGAAGGATCCGCGTCACCGAGGTGTGGCCGGCGCGTCGACCCTTCCCCGTGCGACGGGCGGGGGCGCTCGCCACGGCTGCGTCAGGAGGTACATCGGCAAGGGAAGGGAACGTTGACGCGGGCGAGGCAACCGATGCGGAAGGAGTCTCCGCCATAATCACAACCCCAACTGAGCAAGGGGTCCGAGAGCGAGCACGGGTAGGAACAGCAGGGCGGAGAGGACGATCAGCAGGAGCGCGAGGTACACCGTGAAGGTCACCGACTTGGTGCGAAGGGTCCCAGGTCCTGGGGGAAGGACGTCCTGGCGGGAGAAGAGCCCGCCGATCACGACCATCGCTACGATGGGGATGAACCGACCGAAGAGCACGATGATGGCGCCGATGATGTTCATCCAGAACGTGTTATCGATGTACGTCGGCGAGCTCATCGCGCTCCCATTGTTGGCCGATTCGCTCGTGAATTCGTACAGGATGATCGTGAACGCATGGGACTGGGCGCCTAGTGGACCTCCCGGCAACGGAGTGATACCGGCCAGGATCGTAATCACCGTCGGGATGAAGATGAGCGCGGGGTGGATCAGAAGGACCAGGGCGGACCAGCGAACATGCTCCTTGGTGATCTTCTTCCCCAGGTACTCCGGGGTTCGCCCCACCATGAGACCGCCGAGGAAGATGGAAATGATGCCGTAGATCAGCAGCGTTCCGAACCCGGTCCCTACACCGCCCGGTGTGCTCTGGGTGAACATGCCGAAGAGAAGATCCATCTCGGCAAGCGGCGGGAGCGAGCCGATGGCCATGTTATTGGCCCCCACGTTGGCATACACGCTGATGACCTGGAAGAACGAGGCTTCGTTCGGACTGAATCGAAGGTCCTGGCCCACCGAGTAGTACTGGGGGCCGTGGCTCAGGAGCGGGATGCTGTTGAACAGCGCGTTGGGCTGATTCTGTGCGTAGATGAAGAGCCCGAGAGCGATGAAAATGACGATCAGGATCGTTCCCAAGTAGGGAAGTCCCTCGCCTTTCCGGCGGACGATCGCCGAGAAGGCAAACGGGGCGGAAAAGGGAAGGAGCATCATGAGCCCCGTCTGGAACAGGCTCGAGATCGCGGAGGGATTCTCGAACGGCGAGGCCGCGTTGGCCGTGTAGTAGCCTCCCCCATTCGAACCCAGCATCATGATCGACTCCCACGACGCGGCGGGGCCGAGCACGATCGTCTGGGTACCTCCGAGAATGGGATGAACGATGACGGAATTCGTGAAGGTCTGAGGGAGCCCAAGGACCACGAGGATCACGGCGCCAAGGACGGCGACCGGGAGGAGGACGCGCGTCACGGAGCGAACTAGGTCCACGTAGAAATTGCCGACGGTCCCATCCTTGCGCACGAACCCTCGGACGAGGGCGACGAGCGCCGCCAATCCCGTCGCCGGTGCGAGGAAGAAGGCGACCTGAAGCCCGAGCAGGGCCGCACCCATGCTCATTTGAGTCTCCGCGGTGAAATGGGTGAAGTCCGTGTTCGTGACGAAGCTCGCGCTCGTGTGGAATGCGAGGTCCGGAGACATCGCAGGGAGCCCGGCGGGGTTGAGGGGAAGTACGGGTTGAATCGAGGTCAGAAGAAAGATCCAGAGCAGTAGGGCAACGTTGACGAGGAAGAGCGCGAAAAGGTACTCGCGGGGGCGCATGGAGTGGCGGGAGTCAGTTCCGATCAGTCGGTAGACGAAGCGCTCGAGGGGGAGCAACACCGAGTCCCCGAAGACCGGTCGGTTCTGGAAGACCCGTCCGAGATAGCTACCGAAGAACGGCGCGAGGGCCAGGATGAGGGCAAAGACCAGCGCAACGTCGACGAACGGCTGGATGGCCCCGTACAGGCTCACTGTTTCCCCTGACCCAGAACGCGTTCGGGCCGGAGCATGGTGTAGGCCAGGTACCAGGCGAGAGCGAACCCGATCACACTGAAAACGACGAGACCTAAGTGCTCAACGAGCACCGCCTCGATGTTCGTGGGTGCGCCCCCGGCGCTCCAGTTGGTTGGGCGTATTTAGGGTGCTTGGACCATGCGATTCGGGCCAAATGTTTTTCAACTCGGCGGGGTGCCCGCGTCCTTGGCGTCCGCTAGGGCGCGGTTCCGGCTCTTCGCCGAGAGCCGTCGGACGATCCTCGTCATGGATTGTTCCCGTCGCGCCTCCGCGCGTTGGTAGCTCACGTCGCGGGTCTCCTCGGTCAACAGGATGAGCACGCGCCCGACCGCATTCCGTCCCGTGCGCCCGCGGCGCTGGATCGCTCGGATCTCGCTCGGAATCGCCTCAAAGAACACGACCAGGTCGACGTCCGGGACGTCAAGGCCTTCTTCCGCTACACTGCTCGCTACCAGGACCGGGAAACGACCCTGGCGGAACGCGGCCAATGTGGCCGCTTGGTCCCGTTGGTTCATCCCCTTGTCCTCGGCGTCACGGGTCGCCTGCCCAACGAACCGTCCTGCCGCGATGCCCTCCGCCTCCAGCCGGTCATAGATCCCCTGGATCGTGTCACGATACTGAGCAAAGACGAGGATACGGACCGGTCGATCCTTGGCCGACTCGAGCAGGTCGCGAACCGCGACGACGAGCGAATCGAGTTTGGGGTGCGAAGATTCTCTTCGTTCGTTCATGGCGGGTGTACCGGTGGCTCGCGCCGACACGACCTCGGGGAGCTTTCCGAAGGCACGATCGCCTCGGCTGGGTTTCACTTTCTTCTCGACGCGTTCCACGTACTGAAGGAACGGTTCGACTCCCTGCGTTTCCAATCGTTCGAGCGCTTGGTGGAGATGCAACAGGACGAGCTGATGGTACAGGGGTCCGAACTTCCGCACCATGGGCCCGGGCCGAGCAAAGATCTCCCCACGCAAGGCGATGAGGTCCTTCACCGAGAGGGAGGAGATCGGTTTCGTCCGGAGGTACCCCTGCCGCTGCAGCGTCCGGGCCTCGCGCTGGGTAGCCGACCGAAGGTCGGATTGGATGGAACGGGCTGTCGGCGTGAGCTGAACCCAGCGATACTCGATGGCGACTTCTTGGACATATTCCTTGACGCCGACATCATCGCGATGTCGCGCCTCGATGCGCTGGACACCCAGCGACGCGACGACCTCCTCGATATGCTCATCCCGGCCGCCCGGGGAGGCTGTCAGGCCAAGGAGGCGGCTCGTGGGCGATCGGTCGGCGCGAAACCGCTCCGCGACCGCGAC
>JBAUTP010000066.1:0-1534 GCA_049582265.1 Thermoplasmata archaeon | reverse complement strand
CGAGGAGCGGATCCGTCGGGGGAAGAAGTTCCGGGACACCGTTCGGAAGAACCGACGGCACCAAGCGCGGATCCCGGTCTGGCTCCGAACCACGAAGCCCGAAGTTACTTCATCGCCGGTCCACTAGTCGCTCGCGCGCGCGCTCGTCTCCGATTCTGTCCGGGGAGACGCGCTCCACGCAGGGACTTCTTCCTGGGCTCTACGGCGAACCCGTTCTTTTCGGAGGTCCCGCATCTCTCGTTCGAGCTCGGCGAGGTCTCGAGCATAACGGCGTAGCCGTGTCGCCAGGACCGCCTCGAGGGTGGTGAGCTCGCGGTCCAAGTGCTCCGAAGACCCACGCCACCGCGCCATGGGTGCTAGAGAAGGCCAACGTCGATCTGGGCTTTCTGGAGTCGGCCCGAGAAGTCGATGAAGACGCTCTTGATCTCGCTGAACTCCTCGATCGCCGCGCTCCCCGCTTCGCGTCCTCCGTTCCCGGTGTTCTTGACACCGCCGAACGGAAGCTGGACCTCGGCTCCGATGGTCGGCGCGTTGATGTAGGTGATCCCGGCTTCGAGCTCCCCGATGGCGCGGAAGGCGCGACCGATGTCCCGTGTGTAGATCGACGACGAGAGACCATAGTCGACGTCGTTCGCGACCCGGACGGCCTCCGCGTAGTCGGGGACCTTGATTACGGAGAGGACCGGTCCAAAGATCTCCTCCTTGGAGATGCGAGTTCCGTGGGCGGTCTCGAAGATCGTCGGTTGGATGAAATGCCCACGGTCGTAGTTCCGACCCGTGAGTCGGGAGCCGCCGGTCAGCAGATGCGCTTCCCGCTTGCCGATCTCGATGTATTCCAGGATCTTCTTCTCCTGGTCCGCGGAGGCGACCGGTCCCATATCGATGGCAGGGTCCAGGGGATCCCCTACCGTGAAGCGACTGAGTCGGTCCACCAACATGCCCAAGAATTCGTTGTAGATCCGTTCGTGCAGGATGAGACGACTGGTCGCCGTGCACCGTTGACCCGCGGTCCCGAAGGCCCCGAAGAGGACCCCGTCCAAGGCGAGCTTGAGGTCTGCATCGTCCATCACGATGACCGGGTTCTTCCCCCCCAACTCGAGGTGTACCATCTTGAGTCCTTGCGCTCCGCGCACGTAGACATCGCGACCCGTCTCGACGCCTCCCGTGAAGGATATCGTACGAATTCGAGGGTCCGCGACGAGGGCGTTACCGACCGTGCCGCCCGAGCCAGTGACGAGATTGAGGACCCCGGGGGGCACGCCCGCATCCTCGTAGGCCCGGACTACCTCGACCGCGCATCGAGCCGTGTTTGACGCCGGCTTGAAAACTATACTGTTGCCGCAGATAAGGGCCGCCGCGATCTTCCAGTTCGGGATCGACGTGGGGAAGTTCCATGGCGTGATACAGGCCACGATTCCCTTCGGCTGTCGGACGGTGAGGCAGAACTTCTGGTGAAGTTCCGAAGGGACGGTCTCGCCCACCAGGCGTCGACCCTCGCCCGCCATGTACTCCATGAAATCAATGGATTTTTGCA
>JBAUTP010000065.1:0-3355 GCA_049582265.1 Thermoplasmata archaeon | reverse complement strand
CTCCGAAAGCGACCTCCATACCCGCGCGGCCGAGCGCGCCCGGCCCCACATGTTCGCATCGGACGCGCGCGATCTCGGCGGGCGGGTCCTCCGAGAGTTGCCAGAGATCTTCGAGCGTGCGCCCCGCATACCGCTCGGAGACGATGAGGCGAGGCGTCTCGAACCAGGGATGGTCTGCCAGAATTCGTGCAAAGTGTTGGCCGATGTACCCACTGGCGCCCAAGATCGCGCACGGGCGACGGCGCGGGCTCACGGGAAGAACCCTCCGCGGACCATGAGATCGAGCAACGCGAACGCGGTCACCGACTCGATCACCACGACCGCTCGCGGCACAATGCATGGGTCGTGCCGTCCTGTCACGACCACGGTCGTGCTCTCGTGGGTCCGCAGGTTGACCGTTTGTTGGGGCCGAGCGATCGAGGAAGTAGGTTTCACGACGACCCGGAAAACGAGGGGCATGCCGGTAGCAAGCCCCCCCAGGATTCCCCCGGAGTGATTCGTGACCGTCACAACGTGGTCGCCCTCCCACGCGAAGGGGTCGTTATGCTCGCTCCCCCGCATCGCGGCCGCGGCGAACCCCGCGCCGAACTCGATCCCCTTCACTGCCGGTACCGCGAACAGCGCGTGGGCGAGGGTTCCCTCTAGCGAGTCGAAAAAAGGTTCCCCCAGGCCGGTCGGTAGACCAGTGACGCGCGTCTCGATCGTCCCCCCCAGACTGTCGCCCGTTCGCCGGACCTCGCCGATGGTATCTTCCATCCGACGAGCGATGGTCGGATCCGGGCAACCCACTTCGTTCTCGGCGGAGCGTTTTCGGATCTCGCTGGTCGAGAATTCAGCAGGGACGAACGCCCGGATGCCGGCGATCGACTCCGTGAACGAAGTAAGCTCGACTCCCTTTCGTTCGAGCATCTGGCGAGCGATCGCTCCCGCGAAGACCAATCCGACCGTCATGCGTCCAGAGAAGATCCCGCCGCCGGAAAGGTCTGCCTTGGGACCGTAGCGAACCCGCGCGGGATAGTCCGCATGCCCGGGCCGGGGCGTATCTCGCAGACGTTCGTACGGCGACCTATCGATATCGACGTTCCGAACGTGGCCCCGGACAGGAGTCCCGTCCGTGCGTCCGTCCCGAACTCCGGAATCGAGAACGAGAACGTCCTCCTCCTGGCGTTTCGTCGCAAGCCGCCGGCCTACGGGCCGGCGACGGTCGAGCTCCTGCTGCACCCGCACCATGTCGAGCGGCAACCCCGCCGGCAGGCCGGTCACCACCGCCCCAACCTCGGGGCCGTGGCTACTTCCGAACACCTCCACGCGAACTTGGCTGCCGAACGACATCATCGGGCCACCTTCGTCGTTCCGCCGAGGGATCGTAGGTCGTCCCAGAACGTCGGATATGATTTTCGTACAGCCTCCGCCGACCCCACGAGGGAGGGCCCCGAGGCCGCCGTCGCCGCGATCGCGCTGGCCATGACGACACGATGGTCGTCTGAGAGGCTCGAGCGCAGCGGTCGAGGGGAGTGCGTTCCACGAACCTCTAGCCCCCGGCGCGTCAACCGCGCGGTCCCCCCGAGCCCGCGGACGAGTCGTATCGTCGCCGCACGCCGGTCCGATTCTTTTGCCACGACGTGGGGTGCCCCGCGGATCACGCTCGTTCCGGGCAGCTGAGCGGCCAACGAGCCGACGAGCGGATACAGGTCGGGAGCATTCGTGAGGTCTACGTCGAACGGTTCTCGTATTCGGCCCTCGACGGTAGCCCCGTCGCTGTGCCGCGCGACATGCGACCCCATCGCCTCCAGGATGGGGAGGATCTCGAGGTCCGCTTGGGGCCAGTCTAAGGGAACCCCGCGCACACGGATCGGTCCCCCATTGAGTCCCGCGGCAGCCCACCAGTACGCGGCGGAAGACGCATCACCCGGGACCCGGAAGCCGGCTCCTCGGTACTGCTGACCTCCCTCCACCTCGAGTACGCTAGGCGTGAGGGAGACGCGTACTCGGTGCAGCGATAAGACCCGCAACGTTGCGGCCACGTACTCCTGACTCACCGGCGTGCCGACGAGCTGTAGTGAGGATGACGTCTCGAGCGTGGGCAGTACAAAGAGGAGAGCAGAAAGGAACTGCGAACTCTCTCCCACGTGGAGGCTGGTGCGCACACCCCTGAGCGGCCCCAGGATCTCGAGCGGCAGGTTTGCCGGGGCACCGATACGCCGGATACGGACACCGCCCGACCGAAGGACGCGCAGCAGGGGGCGTAAGGGCCGACGCGCGAGCCGCGGGTCCCCCTCGACGCGCACCAACCTTCCCTGACGGGCCGCTACCGCCGTCAAGAATCGGAGCGTGGTTCCCGATTGTCCACAGCGCAGGCGGATGGTTTGGTTCGGGTGCAGCGTGGGCGTGACCGGCGTTAGGCTCCAATGACTGGAGGACCGGCGAATGACAGATCCGAGGAGTTCCAAGCCGGTCGCCGTCGCCCGAGTATCGTCCGCTTCTAGAGGGTGGTCTACCCTGTAGGATCGCTGGGACAGGAATCCGGAAATCAGTCCCCGGTGCGTGTAGCTCTTGGACGGTGGTGCTCGGAGGCTCCCACTGAGCGATGCAGGGCTCACGGATCGGAGCGTCACGGGAGGCCTCGAGCTAGCCTCGCGCGTGGGACGAGCGGAACCACGCGTCCTTCGGCGTGGTCCTTCGGCAGTTGGGCCAGGACCCCCTCGGCCCGCTCCTGGGGGACGAGGGCCGCGAGCGTCGGTCCCATGCCGCTTACGCCGGTCGCGACCGCGCCGTGATGTCGAAGGCGTTCTCGGAGGGATCGGTAGTCGTATCCGAGGACCCGCTCGATGACCTCGGTGTTGCGAGCCATTGCCTCGAAAAACCGACCGGCCCGGGCCGATTCAACGGCCCCCTGCGCCGAGGCTAGCTCCGATCGGAAGGCCTTCCGAAATTCCGAGGATGGACGATGGCTCGCCGTCGGAATGTGGAGGACCGCGACGAGGCCGGGCCCAATCTCCCCCCGATGGATCACCGTCCTTCCAAGATTTTCCGTAACGACCAAGCCCCCCTCGACGGAGGCCATCGCGTCGTCAAAGGCGCCCGTCGCGCTCAATCCGATCTTCTGAGAAACGTCGGCCGACAGCCTCGCCACGGATTCGAGGGAGGGAGAGGAAGAGCTCGCCTGAGCCACCGCGAGGAGGATTGCGCTGCTGACCGCCGACGAGCTCTTGAGACCTCGTCCGAGCGGTATCGCAGAATCCAGGCGGAGGTTCGCCTCCCAGGATCCGTCCGAGGCGAACGCCTGCAGCCCCGCACGTAGGCTTGCACGCACGAGGGGAGAGTCACTCTCAGAAGCGATCCGAATGTTTTCCGG
>JBAUTP010000064.1:0-12532 GCA_049582265.1 Thermoplasmata archaeon | reverse complement strand
GTCGATCCGTGCTCCATCGACGCCTTTGTAGGCGCCAGCCTGCCAGACGTGAGGTCCTAGGAGCTCACGTAGGGCGCCGTTGAGCAGATGGGTCGCCGTGTGGTGCTGCATCAGCTGCCGACGTCGCGGCGCGTCGATCCGTCCATGCACGCGCTGCCCTATGTTGAACAGTCCATCGTGCTCGAGTCGGTGGAAGATCCACCGACCGTGACGGGCGACATCGCTGACCGCCACGTCGTCGATCGACCCCGTATCCGTGATCTGCCCCCCGCCCGTCGGATAGAAGTACGTGCGATCGAGAACCAGCAACGGACCCTTCGCGAAAACGACGTGCGCCTCGAACGAGAGGGTGTACGGGTCGAGATAGTACTCGACGGCCGTCCCGGGCACATCGTCGGGAACGTCGGGGAGACCCGCGCTATGTTCCGAATAGTCGGTCTCCCGGACCTCACCTTCGTGGCGCTGGGCGACCCGGGCATAGAAATCCGTCGGGACCGCCGGAGGGTGCCTCAGCTCCTGGACGGCCACGTCGGGCGGGAGTCCGAGGGAATCGTACCATTCCACGAGCTCCTCGTCGCCCACCCGGCGTCCCTCGCGTTCGAGGCGCTCCTCGTAGCGATGAACCAGCTCGCGACCGCGGACGAGGGTTTCGCGGTACCGTTCGATCTCGGCCTCGATGACGCGGTGGAGGTCGTCCCGATGCTGGCCGAGCTCGGGGAAGTCCAAAGCCTGTTCGCGGCCCACGCGATCCAGTACGGACAAAAGTTCCGGCGCTTCCGCGCTGTGCGAGAGCGTCCTCAGCATGCGTCGAACGAGGAGACGGACAAAGTAGCCTTCCTTGTTGTTGGAGGGCACCACGCCGTCCGTCACGAGGAAGTTGAGCGCCCGTGCGTGATCGGCGAGGATCGCGGCATCCGTGGGCGCATACGTCCGTCGCAGCTCTTCGTAGGGCTCTCCAAAGACCGCCTCATACGCTGACTTCGTTCCCTGGGAGATCCATGTGAACCGTTCGAGGCCGTAGCCCGTATCGACGACGGTGAGGGGCATCGGCCGGATCTCGGAGCCGGCTCGAACGTATTCCATGAAGACGAGCGTTCCGAGTTCGATGCCCTTGACGCCGACGCTCAGCGAGGGCCCAAGGTTGCCGCCTCCTTCCCACTCTTCCTCCTTGTAGGTGATCGCTCGTGGGTCCGTTCCGAGCGTTTGAGTGAGGAGCTCGTGGCAGAGCTCTACGCATCGTTCCTTGAAGTAGACCTCGTGGTCGGGTCGATTGAACGCGTGGTGGGCCATCATCTCGAAAAGCGTGAAGTGCCGCCCGCTGCGGCCCACCTCCTCGAGGTCGAGGAAACGAAGGCAGGGCTGGCTGATGGTGAGCGGGTTCGCCGGCGGTGGGACCGCCCCGCTCGTGACCCAGGGTTGGAAGTCGTAGATGCTCGCCTGCGTGAAAAAAACGTCGTTGCGCCAACGTGCCACGGTGGGATAGCGACGGATGCGGGCGTGACCGCGTTGCTCGAAGAAGGAGAGGTACACCTCACGCATGTCGCGAAGCGCGTAGGGGCGGGCGAACGCCGGATGCCCGATGAACCCGTAGGGTACGCACGGCTCTTCCTGACACGTCCGGTGCTCCCCCAGCGTCCAGAAGGCATGGCCGCAACCGGCACAGACACGTCGATGGAACCCCTCCCGGTGGAAGAACGTGAGGTCGTACTCGGCTGGATCCATACCCGTCCCTCGGAACCAAATCGGGGGAAAAGGCTTCTGTCGAAGCGGGTCAGCGATGGCCCCGACGTGGACGCGCGCGACCGTGCGTGGTCCGGGTGGGTGCACGTCGCCGTCGGGGGTCATCGTCCGGACGGGGAGTGGCGCGTCCCGCGCGCAGGGCACGGCCGGTCGCGCAGTAGGTGACGATCGGACACCGGTCGCAGAGGGGCCGATGGGGGCGACACAGGTTCTGCCCGTGCTGAACGAGGAGGGGGTTGAGAGGATTCCAATAGGCGCGAGGTACGACCGACCGGAGGGCCTCTTCGGTCTCCTCGGGGGAGCGGGTCTTCGCTACGCCCCAGCGGTTCGCGATCCGGTGGACGTGGGTGTCGACGGGCATTCCCGCAAGTCCATAGCCGAAGACCCGGACGCAGTTCGCGGTCTTAGGGCCCACCCCGGGAAGTGTGAGCAGTTGCTCCATCTCGCGCGGTACGATTCCCCCGAACTCCGTCAGGATGCGTTGGGACGTCGCCTGGATGTTCCGCGCCTTGGCACGATAGAACCCGGTCGCGTGAATCAGACGCTCCACTTCGCTCACGGGGGCCTGGGCCAACCCGGCCGCGTCCGGGTACTGTTCGAACAGGAGCGCGGACGCCCGGTCCGTGTTCTCGTCTCGCGTACGCTGCGATAGGATCGTCCCGATGAGCACTTGAAAGGGGTTCTCGGCGTGGTTCCGAAGGTAGGGTACACTCCAATCCCCTGTACCGTAGAACTCCGAGAGGCGGTCCATCACCGTCTCCCACGGGAACCGGCGACGGTTCTTCATGCACGGGACCTTGGACCCGCGCGGGGACGTGAGGCAGCCCGCGCACTCTCCGGCTTCGAGCTCGGGTCCGATAGGTCCGGCTCCCCGCGAGGCTTCGACTCGATCTCATCGAGGACTTCTCCCGCCAGGTAATCGCTTCCGGTGATCAGCAGGAGTCCATCCGCCTCCGTCGCGGCGCGCGCAATGGCGAGTCCTCGACGGACGCTGTCCGCCACGACCACTCGGGGAAAGATCCCTTGCGCCATCCGGCGGAGGTCGAGCGGGGACAGACCTCGGTCCGATCGGATCGGTACGAGCACGATGGTCCGGGCGAGGGGTGCGAGCACCGGCAGGATGGCCTCCACACGTTTTCCCACGAGGCATCCGAAAACGATGGCGTTCCCGACCGGGTCGGTCATCGGGAGGATCTCGCCCAAGCTGTGGGCGAGCGCGCGCGCGCTCTCTTCGGTGTGGGCTACATCGAGATAGACATCCGGGTTCCGACCGATCCGTTGAAGCCGGCCGGGCCAGACCACGGTGGCAAGTCCTCGACGGATGGCGGACTCGGGGAGGGGAAAGCTGTTCGCGTCGGCGAAGCGAAGCGCTGCGGCGACGGCCACGGCGGCATTGCGGGTCTGGAACCCCCCTTCGAGAGGGAGCTCCAACGCTTCGAAGTGATGTCCGGGAAGGTCCACCGTGAACCGTTGACCTCCCTCGAAAAGCTCTCGAGCGCTCACCCGGAGCTCTGAGGATAATCGGAGGACGCGAAGACCCAGCTCCTGCGTCCGGCGACGGACCACGGTCCAGGCCTCGTCGGGGAGATCTCCGACGACCGCACTGGCCCCCGCGCGCAGGATGCCGGCTTTCTCCGCGGCGATGTGAGAGAGCGTAGGCCCAAGGACGTCGGTGTGTTCGAGTTCGATCGTCGTGATCACGTCGACCGGGGCCGCGAGGACGTTCGTGGCGTCGAGGCGTCCACCCAGACCGACCTCGACGACCGCGCTATCGATCTTCGCTCGAGCGAAGTGGTCGAAGGCCAGCGCGGTAGTCACCTCAAAGAAGGTGGCCGGTTGCTCCAAGCTCCGTTCCGAGAGAAGCTGGGATTCGACCTCGAGGACCCGGTTCAGTTCACGGCTCACGTCCTTCTCCGAGATCGGTTGGCCGTCGACCCGTATGCGCTCCCGATAACTTCGAAGGTGAGGCGACGTGTAGAGCCCGGTCGATCGACCCGCGGCCCGCAAGATGCTCTCGGCCATCGCAGACACGGAACCCTTTCCTTTGCTGCCGGCGACATGGATCGAGGAAAAACGCAGCTGAGGGTCGGCGAGTCCCCCGAGCAGAGCCCGGATCGGCTCCAATCCCGGCCGCGCGCCAAAGCGGCGTCGGCGGAAGAGGCTCTCGAGAGCCTTCTCGTACTCCTCGGAAGTCATAGGAAACGCGGGATGGAAAGAGCGGAGAAATAACGATGCGCGTGACCCCGTTAGAAGGTCGAGCGCTCGCGGTAGCTTCCGAAAACCTCCTGGAAGGCGTGGACGATCTCCCCCAGGGTGGCCTCGGCCCTCAGGCAGTCGAGGACCGCAGGCATCGTGTTCACTTCTTCTCGCTCCGCGGCCGCCTTGAGTCGGTCGAGGGCGGCTCGGTGGCGCTCGGGATGCCGGCGAGCCCGTAGCCGTTCGAGTCGACGGGATTGGTCTCGTCGCGCCTTCTCTCCGATCTTCAGTCGGGGGAAGCGCGTGGGTTCATCCACCTGGTAGGCGTTGACCCCCACGACCTTGGACTGACCCGTATCGACCGCGCGTTGGTATCGGTACGCCGCGTCCTGGATTTCACGCTGGAAGAAGCCTCGCTCGATGGCCGCCACCACGCCCCCCAGTTCGTCGATCCGGTCGAAGTAGCGGCGGGCTTCGGCCTCCAGCCGCTCCGTGAGCCACTCGACGTAGTAGCTACCGCCGAACGGATCGATCGTTTGCGGCACGCCACTTTCGTAGGCAATGATCTGCTGCGTGCGGAGGGCGATCCTCACCGCATCCTCCGACGGAAGTTGGAGTGCCTCGTCGTAGGAGTTGGTGTGGAGGGATTGCGTACCGCCCAGGACTCCGGCCAACGCCTGCACCGCAGTCCGAACGATGTTGAGCTCGGGTTGCTGAGCCGTGCAGGAGCAGCCCGCCGTCTGCGTGTGGAACCGGAGCCAGAGAGAGCGCTCCTTCCGTGCACCGTACTTCTCGCGAAGTATGGTGGCCCACAAACGGCGTGCGGCGCGGAACTTCGCGATCTCCTCAAAAAAGTCGTTGTGCGAATTAAAGAAGAACGAGAGACGAGGAGCGAATTCGTCCACGGGAAGGCCCCGACGCTTGGCTTCCTCGACATACGCGAAGCCATCGGCGAGGGTGAACGCGAGTTCCTGGGCTGCCGTCGACCCGGCCTCCCGAATGTGATAGCCCGACACCGATACCGGGTTCCAGCGAGGGAGCGTCTTGGCCGCGTACTCGATCGTGTCCGTGACGAGACGAAGGGCGGGCCTCGGAGGGTAGAGGAACTCCTTCTGGGCGATGTACTCTTTCAGGATATCGTTCTGCGTCGTTCCCCCCAACCGGTCGGGTCGTACGCCCTGCATCTCCGCGGTCAAGATGTACATCCCCCACACGATGTTCGCGGGGCCGTTGATCGTCATGCTGGTCGTGACCTCGGCCATGGGGATCCCTCGGAACAAACGTCCCATGTCCTCGAGCGACGAGACGTTCACGCCGCACTTCCCGACCTCTCCCAGGGCCTCGGGGTCGTCGGCATCGATCCCGTAGAGCGTCGGGTCATCGAACGCAATGGAGAGACCGGATTCCCCGTGCTGAAGGAGGTACCGGAATCGCGCGTTGGTGTCCTCGGGCGTGCCAAAGCCCGAGAACATGCGCATCGACCACAGCCGCCCGCGATACATCGTGGGGTGAATGCCTCGAGTAAAGGGGAACTGGCCCGGATACCCGACTTTCGCCGCGGCTTCGGGGTCCGGTGTGGGAACGTAGAGGCGTTCGACGGGTATGCCGCCCAGCGTTCGGAACGTCTCTTGCCGTTCGGGGGACTTCGCCAGGGCAGGAGCGAGCACGTCGGTCTCCCAACGGGCTTCCTGCTCGGCAAGACGGCCCGAGCGCTTGCGGGAGCGACTCGTCCGCGAGGTCGATTGGGACCTCGGCAGGCCCTTCGTCGCGGCCATCGGGTAGCGTAGGCGGTGAGGACGCTAAAGCTCTACGGCCTTCTCACGGTCCGAGGACGGGGCCCGTTCCGCCACTCTGCCGGCGCTTCCCGCGCTTGACCCGCCTGACCATGACGCGTCTCCTCAGTTCCTGGCGCGCGAGGCGGCAGACGGTGCCGCCGAAGGTCATGGTGCACGGGCGCGCTAGGTTCTCGCGGGCCCGCTTACGCGAAGTCCGACGAGGTCCGACCGATTGCGGGGCCAGACAGGAACACGGAGTTGGCCTGCGAACCTAGGAAAGGCGCGACCGGTGCTGCTCGTGTTGTCCGCCATCACGATCGCCCCGGGAGTTAGCTTCGGCTGGACCGTGGTGAGTTCGAACGTGAGGTGCTTCGGCGTGTGATGGCTATCGTGAAGAAAGAGACCGACGGAATCGATCTCCTTGACGAGGGGCGGCAGAACATCCGAGCTATCGCCGACCCGAAGGTCCCATCCTTGGGTGAGTTGCTGAGGTATCGCCCATCCCGACGCGCATCCGGGGGGAATGCTGACGACAGACTCTCTGCGGGCCAGGCGGGGGCCGCGCTGGAACGTGGGGCGGTCAATGGAATGCAACGTTCCATGGCCGTTGCGGCGGAGGGCGATCAAGGCGTGCGCCGACGAGACCCCGGACGATACGCCGGTTTCCACCACGTGCTCGGGCTCCAGCAGCCGGACCATCGCGTAGAGGTCAAACGGAGCACGGAACTGAGCGTAGAAGCTCCGACCGTACGCTGTGTGTCGGGCCCGAATCGCGCGCTCGATATCGAGGAACTCTCGTACCTCACCCAAGGTCGAGACGACTTCGTCCGGTGAACGGTCGGTGAGTCGAGCGATCCACGGAATGGCGGGTCGTGCGCGTGGGTCGCCCAGACGACGCCGGGCTTCCGAGGTCGGGTCTTTCGGGCTGCGCGAAGGGGGCATGATGCCCCGACGCGGGCATTTGTCTTTAGCGCTTGCGAGGGGAGCTCGGATGGCTGGGGGCATGGAGCCATGGTTTCGGTTCCAAATGGGCCTTACGAACGGTAAGTCGGCCGACGTCCCGGTCCGTGGACATCCGAACATCATCGAGCTCGATGCGTCGGCCAAAGAACGGTGCATCTACGACGAGCGTCTCGAACTCGCCTCCTTCTCCCGCCACGTGTACGGGACGTACGCTGTCCCCGAATCGGACGAGGTCGCTCAGCGCGTCGGCATCCAGCCGACGCCCGAGCCAGTCCATCGGAAGGGGTTCTGCCGCGAGATGAACGAACCGGATATCCAGTCCGGCTTCGATCTCGGCGGTGACGACGCGCGCGGGGTCCTTCCCCCACAACGGCGTGAATGCCGGTCGACCCAGCTCGAATGTCACGCGCTGAAGTCGCGACCATTGGTACGACGAAGCGATCGCGCCCGCGACCACCGGCCCCCGGGTCTCGGACAGGGCGAGTCGAAGCGCGTCCGTCTCGGCCGCTTCGCCCTTGCCGTGAACAGGAACCGACCGAAAGGGTCGCCCCCAGGCTTCGGCTTGGAGCGCGACGATGGAAAGATTCGGCGTGTGGAAGAGGAGCGATTCCGGGTCGTCCGGGGTGAGCGTGACGATCTCGTCGACCGGCCACCCCTGGGTCTCAGCGAGGTACGCCGAGAAGACGGAATCCTTCCCTCCTGAGACTAGGGCGGTGACGGTCACGAGGGCGGGCTAGACTCCGAGGCCGGCGCGCCATCGGGCGTACAACCGGGTGAGGTCGAGGCGTGAAAGTTCGCGTCCTCGCCAGAGCCAGCGGCCGGGACCTTTGGCCACCGTCCCCAGGTGCGCGCAGGGAAGGCCTTCGAACGCTCGATCGAACTCGGTGACGCGGTCGGCGTCGACCTCGACGACCCATCGGGACATCCCTTCGGCGGCGAGCGCGTGGGCCGGTGTTTCGAGACCCACTTTGGCCAGATCGACCGAGAACCCCAGCCCACCCCCGAATGCCATCTCGGGTAGCGCGACGGCGAGACCTCCGTCGGCCACATCGTGCATCGACCGTAACCAACCGCGGGAAGCCCCTCGCAGCAAGCGCTCCCCCAAGGTCCGGACGCGGGCCGGATCCGTCGGAGGGATCCGAAGGCCGCGCAGGCTCCTTCGGCGGGCCCACAAGGATCCTCCGAGTTCGGGGTGGGTCCGCCCCACAAGGTAGAGCGGACTCCCCGCCACTTTGAGGTCCGTGGTCACGGACTGCCGTAGGTCCTTCACGATTCCGGTGGCCAGGAGAACCGGTGTGGGTAGGACGGCGTGGCCGAGGCCGCCATTGTACAAACTCACATTTCCGGAAGGTATGGCGAGGTCGAGGGCTCGCGCACCTTCGGCGAGCCCTGCGACGACCT
The DNA here is from genome assembly GCA_049582265.1 of Thermoplasmata archaeon. Classification (GTDB taxonomy): domain Archaea; phylum Thermoplasmatota; class Thermoplasmata; order Lutacidiplasmatales; family UBA184; genus Lutacidiplasma. The sequence continues at coordinate 4,457 of JBAUTP010000064.1, read as the reverse complement.
CGTTCAAGGAACCGAGAACACCGGGGTCTTCCGGGTTCCCAAAGTTAAGACAATCGCTGATCGCGTCCGGCCGTGCGCCCACCGCGTAGAGGTTCCTTGCCGCTTCTTCGACGACCCATACTCCCCCTCGGTGGGGGTCCTCGGAGCATGCCCACGGTTGTGTCGCAACGGTGAGGGCCAACCCCCGCCAACTTTCCCTTCGAGGTTGGAGCACGGCGGCGTCGCCGTGCGACGGCGAATTCACACGACCCTGGAGGGGTTTGATCACGGTCCGGCCCTGCACCTCGTGGTCATAGACTCGGAGGATCGATTCCCGACTTACGGAGTCCGGCGCCAAAAGAAGCTCCTCGACCAGCTTCCCCAGGTGGGCCTCCACGCGAGGAGAGTTCCGTCGCGCGGGCGTTGGACGGCGAGAACGACGCCGTACCGGAGGGGGCCGGATACGGAACGACAGACGAAGGTGCGCGGCGAGCTCCCCCGAGCATTCAATCGTCTCGAACGGTTCTCGCGTGAACTCCCCTAGTACGACGGCCGGAACATCGTAGCGTTGGAAGATTCCCTCGAGCGCGCTGAGATCGCGGGGACGCACATCGAACACCATCCGCTCCTGGGACTCCGAGATCCAGATCTCCCAGGGGAGGAGCCCAGTCTCGCGGAGCGGAACTCGGTCAAGGTCCAAGCGGACACCGAGACCGCCAGCGAACGCGAGTTCACCGGCCCCGCTGGCGAGACCTCCCCCTCCCAGGTCCTTTACCCCGGCGATCAGCCTTCGGTCGTAGGCCTCGATGCACGCCCGGATCAGCGGCTCTTTCAGGATCGGATTGCCCAGTTGAACCGCTCCCCGAGACTCCGATCCACTAACGCTCGTCAATTCTTGGGAGGCGAACGACACTCCTCCGATCCCATCCCGTCCGGTGTGGCCCCCGGCGAGCACGAGAAGATCTCCGGCTTTCCGCGCCCGGTTGGGAGCCAATCGACGGCGTGGAAGTATTCCGACGCAGGCTACGTTAACGAGCGGATTCACGGTATAGGAGGGGTCGAAGAAGACCCCGCCACAAACCGTGGGTACGCCCACACGATTTCCGTAGTCCCGGATTCCGGCGACCACCCCGTTCGCGACATAGCGGGGCGAATGAACGCCGAAAGGTAACGAGTCCGCGGGCGTCGAGAGGGGACCGAAGAAGAGTGGGTCGGCGAGTGCAATGGGTCGCGCTCCCACCGCGAGAACGTCTCGGAGAATGCCTCCGATACCGGTCGCGGCGCCCCCGTAGGGTTCGATGGCCGAAGGGTGGTTATGGGACTCGATACGGAGGGCGTAGGCCCAGCCGGGTTCGAATCGCATGACGCCGGCATCGCCTGTGCCCTCCACGCCACGTGTGCGGAGACCGCGGAAGCCTCGCTTCAGGATGGGCCGTGAACTCTTGTAACTGCAATGTTCGCTCCAGCTCTGAGCAATCCCCGCGATCTCCACGTCGGTGGGGTCCCGGTCCTGCCCGACAAAGTGCCGGTGGAGGGCTGCGATCTCGGACGCGTCGAATCCAAAGCCTCGTATCGTCGGGTCTTCTTCAAGTTCCTTGCGTCGACGCGACATCAAGGGGATCGTGGAAACGCGTTGACTCCACGCGGGAGTGGACCGGGATGGCCTTCGCATGAGCTCACCGCGAGCGCGGCGTGATGGTCACGTAGTGGATGACCGGATTGGCAAGTAACCGGTCCACGGCGCGGCGGGCGAGCTCTTCGGCGCGCGCCGGGGAAGCCCCGCCGAAATCGAGAACGTAGAGCCGCGCGGTCCCCACCGAGTTCAGTTCCGTGATCCCAAGCAGGCTGAGCGTCTTCTTGACGTTCTCAGCCTCGGCGTCCAGGATTCCCGGCTTGAGTTCCACACGAACCTCGAAGACCGTCGAGGGGGAACTTTCGGGCACAATGGTTTCCCAGGACTGTCGTAGGGCCTTACCCATTTAACCATATGCCGGCGACCGTCCTTTTGCCGCGAAAGTTTGTCCATCTTGAACGCGATTGCGGAGCGGCGTAGGCCTTGCGATTCCCGCCCCCCGTCCAGCTCGTCCGGCGCGGAGTTTTAGCGCTGCAACCGAAAGTAACTGGCCTTCTATATACAGTAAGCCCAGGCCTTTTATTACCTAAGGAACGCATCCAGCCACCGGTGATCCGCTCGATGACCCCCCGCGGCCCGGGGCCACCCGTTCCGATGGCGGAACCCGCGACCCTCGAGCGACCCGGAAAGGAGCTGCTCGGAGTCAACCGGCCACACGAGGACATTGAGCTCACGGTCGTACGGCGACGTGTGGATATCTGGGATCCCGAGCCCGAGTTCGGACTCGTGGAGAAGGACCCCGGTCCACCCGTCCCCGAATCACTGACGGGGGGCGACGATCCCCTGTTGACCGTATGGTTGCGACGCCGCCTTGACTAGGTACAATAGAGCAAACGATTCGGACTTCCGTAAAACCTATATAGGGTATCTTTTTCCGACCGCAGGCGCGGGGGTGGCCGAGCCATTCATGGAGGAGCTCATTTGCAGTGTAGAAATCCTGCGCGGAAACTTCGAACTGGTCGCCCGGGTCTCGAGTGAGGCTGGGGGCGTCCGGGAGTATCGCGCAACGACAGCCAGCGGGGTCATTGACCAAGTAATCAACGACCTTCAAGAGGAGTTCGAGTCGGCTCCGGCCAACTGAGCAGCCTCTCGCGACGGGCATTCGAACGAATTCGACAGTGTGTGATTGTACTGGTACACGGAGAACACGATGGAACGCCCAGAAACCGGAAAGGCTCCCGTAAGTCGCGCCGTTGAGAACGCTTTCACGCGAGTGTGGGGCGACGAACACGTGGTTGCGCTGATCGCCCTCAAGGTCGAGACGGCCGAGGCCGACGGGGTCGCGACCGAAGTGAGCAAGTTTACCGAGGTCGAGGACGTGTTCCTCGTGACCGGCGACACCGATATCTTCCTCAAGGTCCGGTTCCCTCATTATGAAGAACTGAAGGACTTTGTCCTGCATCAACTCCCGAGCGTCCGCGGAATCCGGGAAACCAAGACGCTCCTCGTCGTCACCGCGTACAAGGAAGGCGGGGAGGCGCATCGCGCGTGAGCCCCGACGTGACGTCGCCCGTGGCTCCGATCCCATCGGGTGGTCCGGGGAAGATCAGTGCTGACCTCGGCGCTCTGGAGACAACACCGGCGATCGCGCGAATCTTGGAGTCCCTTTCCCAACTGGCCGAGGATTCCTCGGTTCCCCGAAACATCCGGCGCGGAGCGCAGAGCGCCCGGGACGAGCTCACGAAGAAACGAACCGCCCTCGACCTTCGCATCGCAAGCGCGGTGTACGTGCTCGACGACCTTGCCAATGACCCGAACCTACCGACCCACGGCCGGACCGCGATCTGGTCGATTATTTCGAGCTTGGAGAGTTCCCAGTGAGTCGGCCGAGGCGAAAGCTGAAATATGGACCCCCGGTCCGGACTTCTCGGAACGGTTGCGGGCCCGTAGCTCAGGTAGGTAGGTCCCGCGGTGCCGCCGCGGACCCTGCAAAGAGCATCTGGCTTTTAACCAGGTGGTCGGGGGTTCGAACGGAAGGCCTCGGCACCCGTGCGGGGCCTTCCCGGAATTCCCCCCGGGCCCGTTCCATTCCATAGGAGTCGCATGCCCACCCCCCGCACCCGCAAGAAATCCACCACCGCCGCGAAATCCCCCCCGCCGCCAGCCCCACGGCCGTTCGTAGCGCACCATCATGTGCCGCCTCATGAGCTGTTGAGCCTGGAGGAGGGCCAGCGCGTTCTCACGGAGCTCGGCGTAAGCATCGAGCGAATTCCGAAGATCCTCGTCGGCGATCCGGGACTCAAGACCGACCCTTCGTACGTGAAGGCACGAGAGGCCCGCGAAGCGCTCGCCGGTCGGATCGTGCGAGTTCGGCGGCCCTCCCCCACGGCCGGCGAGGCGATCGCTTACCGCGTTCTCATCGCCAACATCGGAGAGTAATTCCATTCCATGCGCGAAATCGTCGACGGATTCTTCCGGGAGCGTTCCATCGTCAACCACCACCTGGCGAGTTTCAACGATTTTCTTCCGACCAGTGACAATCCGAACTCGCGCATGCAGCGGATCGTCGACGATTCTCGCGTGAGCGAGGATTCGACGGACCGTGGCGTGATCCGGCTCGACGTGCAGAAGACGAAGAGCTCGATCTACGTCCGCGTGGGCCGACGGCGTGACCCGCGGACCGGGGTCGTGATCCCCTCGTCGGAGCCAACCATCTTTGTGGGACAGCCGTTCGTGAAGGAGCCCGTGGGCTCCAAGCCCACGCTGACCCCGATGGAGGCGCGCCTAAGGAACCTCACCTACCAAGCCCCGATCTGGCTCAACGTCACGGTGGTGGAGAACGGTGTCGAGCGGGCTCCCGAGCAGGTTCACATCGGTGACCTTCCCATCATGGTCAAGAGTCGGC
>JBAUTP010000063.1:0-1513 GCA_049582265.1 Thermoplasmata archaeon | reverse complement strand
GGCGAGTACCGCTATCTGGCTCGCCCATTCCCCGAAATTGTCGAGGAACTGCGCCAGGCACTGTACCCGCACCTCCTGCCCATAGCGAGGAACTGGTACGAGAAGCTTCGTCGGGCCGTACCCTGGCCCGAAACGCTCGACGAATGGCTCGACATGTGCCATGCCGCTGGCCAGACCAAGCCAACCCCACTAATCCTGAAGTACGGCCCGGGTGGGTGGAATGCCCTCCATCGCGATCTTTACGGAGAGCTTGTGTTCCCGCTCCAGGTGGTGATCAACCTGACCGAGCCTGGGACCGACTATGCCGGTGGGGAGTTCATACTGGTCGAGCAACGCCCCCGGGCGCAGTCGCGGGCCACGTGCTTCTCGCTCCCCTACGGCCACGGGCTCGTGTTCACCACCCGCGACCGACCGGTAAGCTCGCAGCACGGCTGGTCGGCAGCCCCGGTGCGCCACGGGGTGTCGGTGGTGCGTTCGGGCCGCCGCCTGACGCTGGGCCTACTTTTTCACGACGCGGCGTGACCACCCGACGCTGACAAGCGCAGGGGAGTGCCGGGGGGCAGATGAGGATAAATTCCTCTATCGGTACCGGTCGGGCGACCAGCACCTGTCGGCTGCGAGAATTCGGAGGGTTTAGGGATGACAACGACGACGAGGACGTTATTTCGAGGCGGCTCCATCTTCGACGGAACCGGGGCCCCGCCCGCTCCCGCCGATGTCGTGGTCGAAGGCGGGAGCATCGTCGACGTTGGGGTGGGACTTGACGGTGACGAGGCCGTGGATCTGGACGGCCGTACGCTGTTGCCGGGCCTGTTCGATTCCCATGTGCACTTCACCATGAGTGGTGAGCTGGACATGTTGAACCTGATGACGCGGCCGTTTTCCCTCATGTTTTTTGAAGCCGTGGCCAGTATGGAGGCGACCTTGAGGACCGGCATCACGTCGGTGCGCGAGGCGGGCGGGTCTGACCTTGGCGTGAAGACGGCCGTCGCCAGGGGCCTGGTGCGCGGGCCGCGCATGCAGATCTCGATAACGATGCTCAGCCAGACCGGCGGGCACGGCGACGGGATCTTGCCGTCCGGGGGTTGCTTCGGCTGGCAGCACGCGTTCCCGGGGCACCCGTTGCAGATCGTCGATGGCCCGGACGAGATGCGCCGACGGGTGAGAGAACTCGTCCGGGAGGGGGCGGACGTCATCAAGGTAGCCAGCTCCGGGGGAGTGCTGTCGCCGAGGGACGACCCTCGCCACGGCCACTTCCGGGATGACGAGCTGGCAGTGCTGGTGGCGGAGGCGACCGCCGCCGGCCTCTATGTCATGGCGCATGCTCAGGCCACCGAAGGCATCAAAGCCGCGGTCCGCAACGGCATCCGTTCTATCGAGCACGGCGTCTACCTCGACGACGAGGCAATTTCTATGATGCTCGAGCGCGGCACCTGGCTAGTGCCAACGCTCTCGGCTCCCCGGGCCATCATCGCGGCCGCCGAGGCAGGGGCCCGCCTGGAGGAATCTATGC
>JBAUTP010000062.1:0-1736 GCA_049582265.1 Thermoplasmata archaeon | reverse complement strand
CGCCACTTCCGGAGGACTTTCCTTTCACTTCGATTCCCACCTGCCAGCGACGTTCGCCGGGTTCGCTGAAGAACCAACGTCCAGTACGCAGCTTGTGCTCCCGCGCCCAAGTGGCGAGCTTCTCGAACTCGGACCGGATCCGCTTATCGTTCCAAGCCCCGGTCCAGGAATGCGTCGCCAATCGCATGCGCGGTGACTTCTTCAGCTCAAAGTCGACGGTCACGGATATCCACCTTCGAGTACGCCGCAATCGGCCATCGCCTAAACATCTTCCGCATCGAAGCGCCGGACCTGCCTCTGCGGAAGGAACGAACCGAAGTCATCGTCCTGAGGGCGTCGAGCCCGTCGATTTTTCCCGGGTCGCTCGGGCCCCTGCCGGATACGAGTACGCGCTCGATCTCGAGAGCCACATCATGAATCCTCCTCGAAACGCGTTTCGGTTGTCCACGAGTTGCGTAGAAGGGGGAAGTCGCTTCAACTTGCGTGCGTTTCCGCCGCCGATGACGACCGTGGTGGGCTCGAGCGCGGCTATGAGTTTCGACACAATATCAAAAACACGACGGCGCCACCTCTTTCGTCCCAACCGCCGGAGGCCGCGCTCCCCGATGTAATCCTCGTAGGTTCTTCCCTTCCGATACGGGAGGTGCCCGAGCTCGAACGGCTGGAGCTGGCCATCGATGATCATAGCCGCCCCGAGGCCCGTTCCCAATCCCAGGAACAACATGCGTCCCCCTTGGTAGCTCCCGAGCGCCTGCATCGCAGCGTCGTTGAGCACTTTGACCGGTCGACGAAACGCCTTCCCGAAGTCGAATCCCAGCCATCCCGGTCCGAGGTTCGGCGGGTCATGGACCGGGCGACCGTGCACGACCGGTCCCGGGTAACCGATCGACACCACGTCAAACGCCCAGCCGCGCGACAGTCGACGAACCTTCGTCACCATCTCTTGCGGTGTCATGCCCGCCCCAGAGATCGCCCGTCGGGGCCGCGTCTTTCCGGTGACGAGGACCTTCACGTGAGAACCGCCGATGTCGATGACGAGGACGCGGGGATTCGGGGGAAGCTCCGTCTTCGTCGACATGGCTAGGACCCGGATGGTGGAAGTCCAGCTTCTTGGTATCCTTTCGCAAGCGCGGCCCGCGCCTGAGACTCGACCGCTCTCTCAGCGGTTTCCTCCGTTTCCCCGATGTCCCCTCCTTTTTTTTGGTACTCCGATTCGGTATTATCCATCTGGTGTCCGTGACTTTCCCAAAGGTCCAGCTAGCATGGGAGAATCGGCCCTTCCTGGCGTGCTCCAATCTCGCGATCGATTCGGCCCGTACCCGACGACGGTTCGGCGTTGACCTGGGATGAGGCGAGATGAAGAAAACGTCGGATGGGGGGTCTCGGGTGGTGGTGCTCGGCCTCGACTCCGTGCCCCCGGACCTGCTCTTTCACCGATTTCTTCCGAAGATGCCGACGATTCGGAAACTGATGGAGAAGTTCCGCTTCGGGACCCTTCGGACGATCGATCCCCCTATCACCGTCCCGGCCTGGGCGGTCTTGTTTTCCGGCGTTGACCCGGGAACCCTCGGCATCTACGGATTTCGCCATCGTCGTCCGGGCACGTACTTTGAAGAGTACATCCCGACCCCGCTCTCCATCCGGGAACCTACCGTTTGGACCATCCTGTCCCGTCTCGGTCGAAGGGTCTGCGTTGTCGGGATGCCCCCGGGGTACCCTCCTCCGAAGGTGAACGG
>JBAUTP010000061.1:0-11658 GCA_049582265.1 Thermoplasmata archaeon | reverse complement strand
GCTCGCTACGCTGTGCGTCTCGGCGCCCACATCGGCATCGCCGACGGATTCGCCCCGGCGGTCGCCTCCGCTGTGGACATCGGATGTGAGACGATCCAGATTTTCTCGAAGAGTCCTCAGATGTGGGCGGGCCCACCACTGACCGACGAGGCGGCCGAAGAGTTCCGTACCTCGGTGCGCGCGGCTCACCTGACGTCTACGGCGATCCATCATGGCTATCTCGTCAACCTGGCGAGCCCGAAAGAGGTCATGGTGAAGCGCTCGCGGACCGCGTTCATCGATGAGCTCCAACGGGCGGAGAAGCTCGGGGTCGACTTCCTGATCTTTCATCCCGGGGCCCATCTCGGTGAAGGCCCCGAAGCCGGTCTCGGAAGGATCGTCGAGAGCCTCAACGTGGCGTTCGCGGCGACCGTGGGGTTCCATGTACGCGCGTTGCTCGAGAACTCTTCCGGCCAGGGTAGCGCCCTGTGTTGCAGCCCCGAAGAACTCGCGAGCGTTCTCTCGCGCCTCGACGACCCCCGACGGGCGGGGGTCGCGCTCGACATGTGTCATTTGTTCGCGAATGGTTTCGACCTCCGAACCCCGGAGGGGTACGCTTCCTTCATGGACCGGGTGGAGTCTGTCCTGGGTAGGTCCAAGGTCCTCGCGTTCCACTTGAACGATGCGAAGGCGCCACTCGGCTCACATTTGGACCGTCACGAGAACATCGGAAAGGGAGCTATCGGCACGTCGGCCTTCGCCCATCTGCTCAACGACCCCTTCTGGGAAGAAACGCCAGGCTACCTCGAGACGCCGCTCGACGATGACGACTATCACGCCTATGCGATGGACCTCAAGGTCCTTCGCGACCTCCGGGGTCCCGCTCCGGCGGCTTCGAAGTCCGTGCGCCCCCCGCGCCGCGCTGGTCGAGCGAAGGGATCCGGGAGCGGCTGACCCCGGATGCCGAAGATCCGGGCCGAAGTCCTCAGCGCGCGGGTCCGCGAAACCCTGGTCGAAGCGATCTCAAGTCGGTCCGACGTACACGTCATCGAGGTCCGGAGCTCCACCGACCCCTTGGGCTCGGCCGAGCGAGCTGCTGAGGCCTCGCCATTCTGGGAGCGACGGGAAGGACGCCCACGCGACATCCTCGAGGAAGGTGCACTGCAGGCGACCGCGGGCCAGACATCCGTTGTCCTCGCACGCTCGTCGGACTTGGGATACGAGAGCTACCCCGTCCTTCGCGAACGGATCTGCCGAGCATCGCTGCCGGTGAAGGTGATCGCGCTCGACGCGGGGATCTACGAATCTCCTCCCGACGGCGAACTGCCCCAGCTCGAGGACGTCGGCATGCTCCGAGCGCTCCCCCACTTGGCGCTCTTCGCCCCCGCCGACGGCCCCTCGACCCGAAAGGCGCTTCGCGCAAGCCTGGAATGGGGAGGACCGGTCTACCTTCGAGTTCCTGGAGGTGTGGTTCCCGACGGGCCGGCATGGGAGTTCGCTCCGGGCCATGCGGGTGCCGTGAGGGAAGGGAACGATTTCACGATCGCCGCGTACGGGCGACTGGTCTCCATGGGCCTCGAGGTGGCGGACCGTCTCCGGGAGGTGGGTGTGACAACCCGTGTGCTGGATATGGCTAGCCTAAAACCGTTCGATGAGAAAGGGATCCTGCGAGCGGCTAGGGACACGGGGGCGATCCTCACGCTCGAGGATCACACTCCGCTCACGGGGCTGGGCGCACTCGTTAGCTCGGTCACGAGCGAAAACCATCCCGTCCCGGTCCGACGGCTCGGCATTCCTGACCTGTTCCCTCCACTTCCGCTAGGCCCCTCACCCTGGGAGCGACTGGGTCTGGGGAACGATGCCATTCTCGACGAGGCGTGGGAGCTCCTACGGGTAAGGGGCAAAGTTCAGTAACCCTTCGGGTTGACCCCGGAGCGGCATGAAGCTCTTTCTGGACACCGCGAGCATCGATGAGATCCGAACGATGTGGGACATCGGCATCCTGGATGGCGTCACGACCAATCCGAGCCTCGTCGCAAAGGAGGGAAAGAAGTTCGAGGACATCCTACGCTCGATCACCGGGCTCGGCGTTCCCTCGGTTTCGGCCGAAGTCGTGGGAACGGATGTCGACTCGATGCTCAAGGAAGGCCGACATCTCAGGGACCTTCATCCGTCCATCTACGTCAAGACCCCGATGACCCCCGCGGGCCTCACCGCGACCAAGATCCTGGCTCGCGAAGGTACGCGGGTCAATATGACGCTCGTGTTCTCGGCCACTCAGGCCCTCCTCGCCGCAAAGGTAGGTGCTTCCTACGTGAGCCCCTTCATCGGCCGCCTCGATGACCAGAGCGAGAATGGCATGGAGCTCGTCGAGGACATCCTTCAGATTTACCGGCATTACCCGGCGTTCAAGACCGAAGTGCTGGTCGCGAGCGTACGGCACCCGGTGCATGTCCTTGAAGCGGCGAAGCTCGGAGCGGACATTTGCACGATGCCCTTCGCGGTGATGGAGAAGCTCGCGAAGCACCCCCTCACGGATATCGGTCTCGCTCGCTTCTTGGCGGACTGGCAGAAGGTTCCCAAAGGCTAGCGTGGGGGCCGCTCCGCCGCGTATATATCGCCGAGCGGAGTCCGACGGCCACGTCGGTCGAACCCCCGTCCCTGCTGGAGAAGTACCTCGCGCTGACCCATAGCGCTCTCGAGCACGTGCGCATCGCAGCACCACCACGGTCGTTCCTCGTAGGAGCCTCCGAGGACTTCCTCTCGATGGCGCGGGCCTATCTCTCCGATGCAGAGCACTTTCGGTCGAAGGGGGACCTCGACCGAGCCTTGGCGGCCGCCAGCTATGCGCACGGATGGCTCGACGCAGGGGTCCGCCTAGGTCTACTGGACGGAGGGGACGACGACGTCCGGTTCACACCCTTCCGCTGACCCCGCCCCTCCCACGGGCCCGCCCGAGGAGGTGCTCCAAGGGATCGAGAACCATCTCCGTCAACGCGAGGTGCGACGGGACGAGCTCCACGAACGGGCACGGCAGCTGCGACGGCTCGCTCAATCCGTCATGATCCGGATCCACGAGGGCCGCTCCTTCGACGCCGAGCTCGCCGACGTGCGGCGTCGAACGACGGAGCTTACCACCTGGCTCGACCACGAAGGCCGAGGGGACCGGGGTCTCGCGCACGATGCGCTCCAGGAAAGCGTGGAAGCCTCTCTGCTCGCCGCGGTGGTACAGGCCCAGTCCTTACCCGGCCCCGAAGAACTGACGGTGGAGCCGGAGGTATACCTGCTCGGCCTCGGCGACCTGGTCGGCGAAGTTCGTCGTCTCGCCTTGGACCGGCTCGCCAAGGGGGATAGTCCCGGGGCGCGGAGATATGTGACGCTCATGGAATCGCTCTTCCACGCGCTCTTACGATTCGACACCACGCGCGCCATTGTAGCGCTCAAACCGAAGCAAGATACGGCACGGGCCCTCCTTGAGCGAACCCGGGGCGAGGTTACGATGGCCGAGGTCATGGGCCGAAGCGCGGCGTCGGCGAGAGCGACCGAGGGCACGCGGTCATGACGAGGAAGCGGACGACCCTCGGCATCATCGGTGGGTCGGGTGTCGCCGAGTTCTTCGGCTCGAGCCGGGCCACGCACCGCGTCACGACGCCCTGGGGGGCCCCTTCGGCACCGATCGTGGAGGGCGAACTCGGCGGGCTACGCATCCTCTTTCTTCCCCGTCACGGGGTCGGACATACGATCCCCCCGCATCGAGTCAACTATCGGGCGAACGTCCACGCGCTCGTCGAGCTCGGGGCGGAAGCGATCCTCACCATGAGCTCCGTTGGATCGCTCCGGGAAGAGCTCGCGCCGGGTGCTTTCGTGCTCCCGAGCCAATTCGTGGATCTCACGAAGCTGCGCCCGACCACGTTCTTCGACGGAGGCCGGGTCTTCCACGTATCGCTGGCCGATCCCTTCTGTCCGGACCTAACGACACTCGCGGTCGCTGCCGGGCAGGCGGTGCATCGACCGTTCGCTGTCAACCAGACGTACGTTTGCGTGGAAGGACCACGCTTCTCGACACGCGCGGAGTCCCGGTTCTTTCGCTCTTTCGCGGACGTCATTGGCATGACGCTCGTCCCCGAGGTGACCCTCGCCCGCGAGCGAGCCGTATGTTACCTATGCCTGGCCATGGTCACGGACTATGACGTGTGGGCAGAGCGGCCCGTCGCCGCCGACGAGATCGTACGGGTCATGCGCGAGAATTCCGAACAGATGCGCCACGTTCTCGAAGACCTGATCCCTCGCCTGGCGACTGTGCCCACGTGCCGATGCGCGCAGGCGCTCGAGGATGCGGGAATCTAGCGGGCCGAGCCTCGGCGGACCGTGATCGGGATCACGCCCGCAGCGTACTCCCGCTCCGCGATCTCGACAGGGTCGATGAGCGTCGCGGGCACCTCGATCAGGATCGGCGCCCCCAAGGAAAGCTGGAGCGCTCGCGCTCCGAGCAGCCGGGCCCGCTCGAACCGGGTATAGTTATCCGATTCGTTTTCTGGTCCCGAGGAGCCTGGGGTCACTACCTCACCACTCGGGGCCGCGGGCAAAGCAGCGGCCGTCAAGGGTGCGCCCACCTAGGGCACCCTATTTACCATTTGCTACGCGCAGGCCCCCTTCCCGGGCTCCCCAAGGAATCCCTCCACGGGCGAGGAGGTTGGGGGCTCGGCCGGGCTCCTCTCAGGATACTGGCTCACGCCTTCGGGTCGAGGGAAGTCTCACTCTTCCTGCCACTCGAGACTCTCCGACTTACGCACTTTCCAGATCACCTCGAGAGGCCAATGTTTCGCCCAGCGCTCCTCGTCGGCGGACAGATAGGTGCTACGGGCGCGACTCGGAGGTCGAGGCTCGAGAAGGCTTTCGACCCACAGACCGTGAGCACGGAACGTCGCGATCCATCCGCCGACCGGTAACTGATATTCGACCCCGTCCGGGAACGCGATCCGTCCGAGGTCGTAGTAGTCGTAGAGGAGCGCCTTCCCGATACGGTCCCGGCGTCGGTCATGACAGACCGAACGGAACGGGCTCGAGTTCGTAAACACCAGGCTCCCCCCGGGCCGGAGGAGGCGCTCGACCTCGGGAATCGACCTTCGCGGGTTCGCGAACGTCATGGCCCCCCAATCCGAGAAGACCACGTCAAAGGAGTCGTCCGGAAGCGGTACTGACTCGGCGCTCGCCTCGACGAGCGGGAACTCGACACCCGCCCTTTTCATCTCGCGTTGGGCCTGGGCCAATCGCTTCGGCGAGAGGTCGAGACCGACCACTCTTGCTCCTCGTCGGGAGAGGGCAATGGACCAATGAGCCGCACCACAACCTAGCTCAAGGACGTCTTTCCCGCGAACTTCTCCCAGCAACCCCAACTTTCTCTCAGGAAGGCGCCATAGTCCCCAGGCCATCGCGTTCTTTCCGCCGAGGATTTTTCGGTGGCGGGCCTCGTAGGACTCGCTGATGCGATTCCAGATCGCGCGATTGCTCCTTTCCGCGGGACTCAAGTGCGGTGTTCCGCTCCGGCGGGTAGCCGTTGGTCGTCTCGATGCCATCGTGCGATCCGACGTTCCCGGAGGTTCGGGGCCATTAGAGCGTTCTGGCACGTGGTGGAAAAGCGTGCTACACCACCGATGATAGCCCGGTCCGGAATGGCGCAATCGGGTTGGCGGACCCGGAAGGGCGGGGCAACAGGGCGTACTGCGCTCTCGTGGCCGCGAAGGTGACGCCCCCTGTTCGCAAGGCCCTCCACTGGAGCGCAAAGCCTTAGGAACGTCATCGAATCGATAGCCGCGTGGCCGGTGTCCGGCGTCGATTCATCCTCCGCATTCTGGGACGGATCTGGAAATTCCTCGCAGCCTTCGGCGGTGTCTACGTCGCGTCGGCCGTCGCCTTCTTTTATGCGGAGATGCCTCACCTCACTCTGTTCAATTCGTTCTATTGGGGCATCGTCACCATCTCGACGGCTGGCTACGGCGATATCGTCCCGACGAACCCGACGGCGAAAGTGGTCGCGATGGCGACGCTCTTCACCCAAATCTTTCTCCTTGCCTACCTCATCAGCGTGATCGCATCAACCGTGACCGACGAAGCAGAGCGACGGGCGCTCGGGACCTTAGGGACCGACATGAAGGGCCACATCGTCGTGGTCGGCTACACCGGGGTGGGCCAGGCGGCCGTCCGCGAGTTGCTCATTCAGGACCAAACGGTGGCCGTCATCACCGAGAGGCCCGAAGATGTGGCCCACATACGGTCGTTGGCTCCGGATCGCCGTTTGTTCGCGACGTACGGTCCGCCGGCCGAGACGACGATGCTGGAGCGGGTCAACGTCGCGCAAGCGCACTCGGTAATCATTTGCACGTCGGACGACGCAACGAACATGATCGCTACGCTCAACGTCCGCTCGCTCGCTCCGGAGGTCCGTGTGGTGGTGGCCGTGTCACGGCCCGAGCTCCGCACCACCCTTCAGACCGCGGGAGTCACGTATGTGGCGAGCCCCTCGGACCTGGGCGGGCGCATGTGCGCCGCCGCCGCATTCGAACCGGACGTTGCCAACGCCCTCGAGGACGTGACAGCCGCGGATGTTCGCTCCGATATGCAGGAGTACGTTCTTCGAGCGTCAGGCCCACTGAGCGGCACGTCGTTCGGCGAGTCGGAGAAGGTGGTTCGTGCGTCAACCGGATGCCTCCTGGTCGGCTATGCCCGACCGAATGCGGCGGGGGACTTCGAGACCCTCCTCGCTCCGCCCGAAACGGACCGCCTGGCCGCCGGCGATGCCGTACTGATCATCGGCACGATCGCGAACACCAAGCGATTTCGAACCTGGTTCGGGGTCGACCAGGGCCGGTAGCGCTCGGTAGGATGCCCCCGACCTTTAGTAGCCAGTCGGATACGCGACATCGGCATGGCCTCACTGCTGTCGCCGGTCGCCTACTATGCCCTCCTCGAAGTGTTCGTTTTTCTCGCGTTCGCCGAGGTCCTCCATTCGCTCGGCCAGCGGATCGGGTTGCCGCAGATCGTCGCGGACCTGATCGCCGGAATGATCCTCAGCAGCTACGCCGTCGGGTCGCTCCTCAACGACGTCCTCGGGGTTCAGCTGTTCGTCATCAACGACTACGTGATGTTGTTCGCGACGTTCTCGGTGGTGTTGCTTCTCTTTGCGGCCGGCCTCGAGGGCGGTTTCTCCTCACTCCGCACCGCCGGTGTCTACGCGATCTTCGGGGCGATCGCCGGCGACCTCGTTTCGTTCGCCGTGGTCTTTGTGGTCTTCGTGCACTTCACAACCATTTCCGCCGCCCTCCTCATTGCCGTCGCCTCGGCGGCCACGAGCACTGCCGTGGTGGCTCAGTTCCTTCGGTCCGAGGCGCTCGGTGGAACCGCGGGTGGTAAGTTCCTCATCAATGTGGCGGCCCTGGACGACGTGGTCGCGTTGATCTTACTCTCGGTCGTCCTTACGATCCTCGGCGGCAAGTTCGATCCCATCGCGGTCACAGGAAACGCGGTGGAGGCGGTCGCAGCATGGGTGGTCATCCTTCTGGTGTCCGTCCTGATCATTCCGCGGTTGCTGCGGGTCCGCGCCTTGCGGGAATCCCGCGACGTCCCTTTCGCGATCCTCTTCGCGCTCGTGGCGATCGTCGTGGTGCTGGGCTTCTCGGCCGTGATCGGGGCGTTCATCGCCGGCCTCGCCGTCGCAGAAAGTCTCGTTGCCTCGCGCACGCGAGAGATCACCCTCATCCTGACCGCCATCTTTGGCTCGTTGTTCTTCGTCGTGATCGGGGCTCAGTTCGACGTAGGATTGTTGCTGAACCCGAACGTGCTGGCGCTCGCGTTCCTGCTGGCAGGCCTCGCAGCGGCGGGGAAGTTCCTCGGTGTGTTGCCATTTGCTCAGACACGGTTACGGAGCCCGGCCGACGGGGTGACAGTAGCCATCGGCATGATCCCACGTGGCGAGATCGGCCTCCTCGTCGGAGCTATCGGTGTCAGTAGCGGGATCTTCGATACGCAGTTATTGGGGGTTATCGTGCTCATGTCGATCGTGACGACCTTGGTCGGAGCGGTCCTCTTCCGCCAGAGGATCCTTCGGCAGACACTCGAAACGCCCAAACTGGATGCCTCCGTGACGGCATCGCCAGGCCCGTAGGCCGTCCCGGCTGTCACCGTTTCGCGCAGAAGCTCAGTCGCCCGTCACATCCAGTAGGAACTCCTTGATCGAATTGAGGAATTCCCGGGGCTGCTCGTGGATCGCCATGTGGCTGCTACGGGGAAGAACGCGAAGATGCGCGGGAACGATGCGGTCCGCCATCTCACGGGACGCCTCGAGGAAGTAATCGTACCTTCCGACGAGGACGAGGGTGGGGACCTCGATGTGCGAATAGTACTTCCGGCCATCCCAGCGCGCGAGCGTGCCATCGAGCCGACGCTCGTCCCCGGTCCGGCTCACCATGGATCTGTACACGTCGGGGTTCACCTTCAACGCCTTGAGGTCCCGAGGCGTGGTCTCGAGGAATCGGCGGCCCCAGGGCCGCGAGATCTCGTCGGCCAGGGCCGCATATTCGGGGCTCTCGAAGGCGCGTGCACGCTCGAGCGCTCGCAGCCGACGTCGTTGGTCGTCCGTCGACTTGCTGAGCATCATCCGCGTGGTCGCCCGGATCTCTTCCGCACTCCCGGCCGTCGCGCACAGTAAGAGGGAGGTGAGCCGCTCCTCGTAGCGATGGGCGTACTCGAGCGCGGCGAAACCGCCCGCCGAGTATCCCAAGAGATGGAGTTCCTTGATGTCCAGGGCTCGTCGGATGCCTTCCACATCCTCCGCCTGGTTCGCCACGGTGTATGCACTCGACCGCCTGGGGGTCCATGAATGGCCCACCCCTCGGGGGTTGAACAGGATCACGCGGAGATGCGTGTTGGCAAGGCGCAGCAGGGGGCGCAAGTAGTGGTACGTCGCGCCGGGCCCGCCGGGGTGAACCAGCAACGTCGCGGGACCCTTTCCTTGACTCACGTACTCGAACGAACGATTGCCAGCCAGGGTCACCCAGCGGGTTCGGGCCATGGCAGGGGATTTGGGTCCAGTCCATAAACGTGGCGTGAGGGGGGCCGGGGTCCCGACGTGGGATTGGATTCACCACGCGAGTCACAAAATGCTCGGAGGACCCTCGTACTCCTTCCCGGGGTCAGGCGCGGGCAAGCGCGCGGACCGAGACGGTGAAACGGGCTCGGCACTTGCCGAGAAGTGCCAGCCTTCCGGAATCGCCACCGCGTCGCGCGGGCAGAAGAAACGACTCCAGCGATCACGAAGAGGCTCACTAGCGCTGTACGGTCGATGCGCTCTCCATCGCGTAGGCCCCGGCCCGTTCCAACGGGTCACATGTACGCGGTGAAGTTCGAAGTGCAGGTTGGTACCATCCATACCAGCCGATCGCCCTTACGGCAGAGGTGACGGTCACAGGATCCGACTCAACCCGATGGACTCTTCTGCCACCGCGACCCCATTCTTGAGTATGGTGCCGCTCCTTCGACCCGCGTCGTTGGGGGACCTGCCGGGCATCGCGAGCATCTACAACTATTACGTCGCCCACAGTCACTCCACCTTCGAAATCGAGCCTGTCGGCGAGGAGCAGCAGGTCGAATCCTTCCGCATGCACGCGGGCGGCGGACGCTACCGCTTCTTTGTCGCGGAGCGTACTCCGGGGGAGATTATCGGGTACGCCCACACGGGTCCCTTTCGTCCCAGGGCGGCGTATGCGACGACAGTCGAATCGAGCGTCTACTGTCGACCAGATGCCACGGGGCAGGGTGTCGGTCGTCGGCTCTATGATGCCCTCTTCCAAGCCATCGCCCAAGAAGACATTCACCGGATCGTTGCCGTCATTGCCCAGCCCAATCCCGCTTCAGTTGCGCTGCACGAAAAGTTCGGGTTCTTCAAGATCGGTGTCTTGAGCGAGGTCGGTCGAAAGCTTGGAAGATTCTGGGACGTCGCGTATTTCGAACGTCCTCTGGTCCTTCCACCCGACGCGAGCGCAACGACCTGAAGTTGTCGGAAGGCTTGCGCCCAGCGCCGGTGCACGACCAGGGTCCTTCTCCAGATCGAGGCATCTTCGGCGGAAAACAAAGGGATGCGGGCACCGGGATTTGAACCCGAGTTATAGGCTTGGCAAGCCTATGTGATAACCAAACTACACTATACCCGCAACGATCGCCGGTGTACTTGTAGGGATATTTGACCGCGACGGCCGCGGATCCCCGTCGTACCGAACAGCTTGCGAGAGTAACCACGATTCCTCCGTCCGCTCTCGTTTCGAGGGGCTTTGATCCAGATGAGAACCCGACCCGAACGCTCGTCGAGCCTGAAGGGCTCGCCGTCGGCCAGACTCACGGGAGCGTGGCAGCCGAAGAGATGCCTTCCGGCCGCGGAGCCGGGCCCGCTGGAGTGCGAACGGATGCCCGGACCATGGGAAGCTGAGCGGACGGAGGCGGGTTCCGCTGTGGATTCAAGCGCACATTCAGCCAATGCCGAATGTCGTGGATGTACAGATTTCCGTACGGACAGGCCGGGAGGCAATCCCCGATCCCACAACACTTGACACTCCGGAACTCTCCTTTCGCCCGGAGATAAAGCGGCATATCCACGAGACCGATGGAACACGCTTTCGCGCAGTCCATCGTCGTGCATCGCTGGCAGATGGTCCGGTCCTTGACCTTGAGCTTAAAGAATCCGATCTTGGCGAACAACTGGCTGAACGATCCCCAGTGGCAGAACCCCGTGGTGACGCAATTGTAGTTCCCCACGTACGGGATGGATACGAACATGATGAACCACAGGGCCCCAAAGTAGAGTTCGAACGGAAGCAACTGGGCATCGAAATCATTGTCCGCGAACTCGACGCCCGGGATGAGGTGGAGGTAGGGCAGTAAGGACGTCCCGAGAAGAGAAATCAAGGCGAGGCTGGAGGCGACGGTATAGGCGGTGGAGAATCGACTGCCCAGGAAGATCTTCCCGACCTTGGACGTTCGATTGAAGGTCTTCATCGCTCCGATCGTCGTGGCCTGATACATCAGAGCCGCGCCGCACATGACCGAGCAGAGCGCTCGGCGGCCGAATAGGACGGTCAGGACGCCGACGGAGGCGTACATCAAGATGATCGCTCCAAAGACCGTGGGGACGAACGGACCCCCAGTGCGGATGCCCATGCCCCACCCGATCACGGGGATGTTGGCGAGGGCGGAATTGGTGAACAACGGCGTTTTGGTCCAGAAGCTCGGAATATAGACCACCGCCAACGCGTAGACCGCGATCATGAGCCCGAGACGAGCCTTCTGCTCGCGCTCGCGCGTCTCCCGGATCTTGAAGATGACCAACGAGGCCATCACGGCCCCGACAACGATCAGGAACCATGCCGACACCGTCACGCCGGCGATGAACCACAAACCGTTGTAGACCGCGGCTCCCGCTACGGCAAGAGCATTCCCTTGCATGGCCACGAACGGGAATTGTCCCAGGAAGACCGCACCATAGATCTGAACATCCAAGGCCGCTCCGAGGAACAATTCGGTGACGAAGATCCAGAGAAGTACCTGGAAGGCCCAGAAGGGGTTCAGGGGCCAGGAAATGCGTCGCTCGTCGGTCATCTTCGGCATCGGGACGACGAACGCGAGGAGTAGCCC
>JBAUTP010000060.1:0-2418 GCA_049582265.1 Thermoplasmata archaeon | reverse complement strand
ACCTTACGGACCCGTCCCTGCATGCGGTGGGACTACCGGTGAGCCCCCATCAAGGTTTCTGCCCGCGCGGTCGAGGTCCCGTCGCGTGAGTCGAGGTTCACGCGCGGCGGAAACTTCGTCCACCCGACCCACCGCCAGGTTGTGCGGGGCGGTGCGAAGGTTCTCCGGCGTATCCGCGAGGGCCCGTTGGAAGGCTTCGACGAAGGCATCCAGTTCTCGCTTGCTCTCGGTCTCGGGGAATTCGATCATCAAGGACTCCTCGACGAGATGCGGAAAATAGATCGTCGGCGCGTGAACCCCTTCATCCAGGAGCCGCTTCGCGAGGTCGAGCGTCCTCAGTCCCTTGGCCCGGAGCGGAGTTCCGGAGAGGAGGAACTCGTGTTTCACCAGTGTCCGGAACGGCCGAGGAAGGTACTCGCCGAGCCTTTTTCCGAGATAGTTCGCGTTCAGGACGGAGCGGCGCGCGATGTGCTGCAGCCCTTCTTCCCCGTGGGAACGGAGGAACGCGTAGGCGCGTAGGTCGAGGCCGAAGTTCCCGTACGCGGTCTTGATCTTCCCAATGGACTTCGGTCGGTCGTACTCGAGCGCGAACCTCCGCCCGTGCTTGACCACCCGAGGGATCGGAAGATACGGGGCGAGTTTGGTTCCCGCCGCCAGCACACCTGCGCCGGGACCCCCGCCCCCGTGCGGGGTGGCGAACGTCTTGTGAAGGTTCAAGTGAGCCACATCAAACCCCATACGGCCGGGGTTCGTGATACCGAGGATCGCGTTGAGGTTCGCACCATCGTAGTAGAGCATTCCACCGGCGCCGTGAACGGCCTCCGCGATTTCGACGATCCCCGTCTCGAACAAGCCCGCAGTGTTGGGGTTGGTCAGCATGAATGCCGCGGTGTGTTCGTTCACAGCCGCTCGGAGTACGGCAAGGTCAACGCAGCCGTCGTGGGATTTGATCTCCTTCGGGGTGAACCCCGCCATCGCCGCCGAAGCGGGGTTGGTCCCGTGGGCGGTGTCCGGGAGAAGGACCTCGGTCCGCCGTTCGAGTTCGCCTCGTTCCGCGAAGTAGGCTCGGATCATGAGGAGCGCCGCGAACTCGCCGTGCGCGCCGGCGGCCGCCTGGAGCGATACTTCGGGGAGCCCGGTCACCTTCGCCAGCGCTTGCTCAAGCCTCCACAGTATCTCGAGCGCGCCCTGGGTGGTGTCCGAGGGTTGGTAGGGATGAAGGAGAGAAGCCCCCGGCCGCCGGGCGAGGAGCTCGGACACTTTGGGGTTGTACTTCATCGTACACGAGCCGAGGGGGTAGGGCGAGGTATCGATGCCGAAGTTCATCTGGGAAAGTCGCGTGTAATGCCGGACCACTTCGAGCTCGCTCAACTCGGGCCAATCCACGGCCGTTTGCCGACGGAATCGCTCGGGGATCCCGGGGATCGCTGGGACGGCTGCCGCTTCATCGACCGGGGGGCGAAGCTCCCAGATCAGGGGCTCATCCCACCGAGCCTGGCGGAAGGTCATGCGTTCGTCTCCTCCTTCGCCACCGCCGACCGTGCGGCTGAAGCGTACAACTCGATAGCGCGGTCGCTGATGCCTTCGTGCACGCCCACGCGGATCGCACGGGCGAGACGTTCGCCGCGCCCCGGACGCGGGTCGGAGAGGGCGTAGCCCCCGAGGACCTTGCGGCGTTGGAGGCGACCTAGGAACTCGCTCGGTTCCCCACGTTGAAGCTCGATCGTAAAGTCGGTCAGGAACGGGGCGGAGAAGCGGGGCGCTCGAAGGCCGTCGATCCCGCTCAGCGCTTGCACCAATGCCCTCGCTCTTTCGTTCAATCGCTCCGCGAGGCGAGCCAGTCCGCGCGCGCCGACGAGCGACGCGTAGGCGACGAAACCGAGCGCGAGGAGGGACTCATTGGTGCAAATGTTCGATGTGGCGCCCGACCGGCGGATGTGTTGCTCCCTGGTTTGTAGCGTGAGGGTGAAGGCGCGTCGGCCTTCGCTATCCCGAGTGGCGCCTACGATTCGTCCCGGGGCCGACCGCACGTGCTCTTTACGACAGGCGAAGAGCCCCAGAAGCGGACCTCCGAAGGAATTCGGCGTGCCGAAACTCTGTCCCTCCCCGATGACAACGTCGGCCCCCCAGGCCCCCGGTGGCTCCAGCACCGACAGCGCGAGGGGGTCGGCGCTCACGACCAAAGGGACGGAATGAAGTCGCTTCTTGAGGTCGAGGAGATTCTCGTCGATGTGGCCGAACCCGTTCGGAAGGTCCACGAGGACGCCGAACACGTCCTGACGGGCCAGCTCTGTGTCGAACCGAGCGACATCCAGGTTCCCTGTCGTGTCGTCATACGGGATCTCGTCGATGCGCGCTCCGATGCCGACCCCGTAGTTCTCGAGAACGCTCCTCTCCTCCCACGGGAGACTCGCGGGG
>JBAUTP010000059.1:0-2489 GCA_049582265.1 Thermoplasmata archaeon | reverse complement strand
GAACGGACCCGGACTCGACGACATTGCCCGCGTACATGACGCAGACCCGGTCCACGACCTCCGCGATCACCCCGAGGTCGTGCGTGATCAGCATGATCGCGGTGCCGACCCGCGTCTTGAGCTCTCGCATCAAGTCGAGGATCTGCGCCTGGATCGTCACGTCGAGCGCCGTGGTGGGTTCGTCCGCGATGAGGAGCTCGGGTTCCGAAGAGAGCGCCATCGCGATCATGACGCGTTGGACCATCCCTCCGGAAAGCTCGTGCGGGTACCCTCGTGCCACCTGGACCGGGCTGGCGATGGAGACCCCCTCGAGTAGTCCAACGGTGAGCCAGAAGGTCTCGAGCTTGAGAGGACGCCGGACGCGTCCGCGAACGCCCCAGAGTCCATAGTAGAAGGTCCGTAAGATGAGCCCGAAGCGCCGACGCTTGGCGGAGCGTACCTGGGAGCTCAGGTAGCGGCCCTGGCGCATTTCCTCCAAGTAGGCGGTTCGGAGGTCATCGATGATCGCGAGGCGTTTGAGCTCTCGTTCGAGAAACCGCCGTTGGAAGTTCGAAAGTCGACTGCGATTGAGCGCGCGGCGCAGCTCGGGAAGGTTGGATTCCGGATCATCCCAGGAACCACGTAGCAGGTGGAAGGCTTGGGTCCCGAACGACGGAAGGTGAACTGCCTCGCCTAGCTGGGCCGCCGCGGTTCGTAGCGCTGGTCCATTCTGCTGCCGGGCCACGTCGATGACGTGCTGAAGGGCGGGCTCCACTTCGGGGGCGTCGGGGGTGGCCAGGAGCATTTGCCGGATGACCTCCTCGCCCCGATGCAGGATGAGGCTCTCCGAAACCTGGTCGGCCACGGAAAAGATAGGGTTGAGCGCGGTACTGGGCTCCTGGAAGATCATCGAGATCCCCCCACCCCGCACGGCGACCATCCGTTCCAACGCCTGCTTGACGCGGCGGTACGACCGCTTGACCTTCACCCGGTTCGTTCCTTTGACGGGCTTGAACTTGGCCTCGCGGTCGATGCCCCACAAGAGGTTCGCGCCTTTGTACAGGATCGAACCCGACATGATCCGCCCCGGCGGGTCGGGAATGAGCTTCGTGATCGAGAAGGCGGTCACGCTCTTTCCGCATCCGGTCTCGCCCACGAGCCCGACCGTCTCGCCCCGACGTACCTTGAGGGAAACCCCGTCCAGGGCTTTGACGACCCCGTCGTAGGTGTAGAAGTAGGTCTTGAGCTCGCGAACATCGAGGATGACGTTCCCGGCGCGGGCTTCCGACTTCACCCCGGCGACGTCGGGAGCTGCCGCATTCGGCCGATTCGAAGGCAGGGGGAGCAGCTGATCCGGGTCGGTCGTCGTTGGAGCGGACGAAAGTGCCGTGATGACTCACCTCCGAAGCCGGGGGTCAAGGGCATCCCGGAGACCGTCGGCTACGAAGTTCACCGAAATGGCAAACAGGAAGACGGCGAGTCCCGGGAAGAGGATCTGCCACCAGGGGAGGACGCACTGTCCGACCGTCGTGACCTGGCACGTCAAGACCGACTCCGGAATGATGATGATCGACTGCGCGGAAATCGAACCCCACTCCGGGAAGTACGCGGTCGGAAAGATGTGGAATCCGAGGTAGACGATGGCCCCGATGAGGAGCGGGATGGTTCCCACGTCCAGCGAGACCTGCACAAAGACCGGATAGATGCTGTTCGGAATGATGTGGCGGAAGAGGAGACGGCCGGTCTTGGCCCCGCTCGCCTTCGCCGCCTCGACGTACTTCTGTTCGCGCGTGACGAAAACCTGACTTCGCACAATGCGGGCGTACGTCGGCCACCACGTGATGACGAACGCTCCGATGAGGAGCTCGATACGTGCCTGCAGCGTGCTCGCAAACCCTTGTGACGTGAGGACGGCAAGAAGGACCAAGATGAGCAGGAGGCCGGGAATCGATAGGAAGATGTCGGTAAAACGCATGATGACCTCATCCGTCCTTCCGCCCACGTATCCCGAAACAGCACCGAGAAGCAGCCCGATGACAGCGCCGGTTGCTACGATGGCAACGGCGATCTCGACGGTCCAGTGCGCGCCGACGATCAATCCTGCAGCGATGTTGAAGAAGAACGGGTCAGGGGCGTAGACGCTCAGCGAGCCGAGCGGTAATGGACCTGGGTTTAACGTATGGAGATTCCACGTCGGAGCGATCAACGAGGGAGTGTCGGAATTTACCGGGTAGCAGTTGGGGGCGGGCGCCGAACCGGAATTCGGATAGACACAGACCGTGCAGGTGTTGTTCGTTTGCTGGCCGTAGAAATAGGAGCATGAGCTCTCGAGATGCGTGGTCGGGGCGTTGTAGAAGAGTCCCCAGATCGCGACGGCCACGATGGCCAGGAGGATGGCGATCCCGAGCATCGCGAGCGTGCTCCGGCTGAGGAAGTAGAACGTCCGCTTCATCTGGGCGATGCGTGGGTTCGGTCGCCGACCGGAAAGGATCGGCGGTGCGCTCGAGGAG
>JBAUTP010000058.1:0-4927 GCA_049582265.1 Thermoplasmata archaeon | reverse complement strand
ATATGGAAGCACATGACATCGACGTCGATCGACGCCTCGAAGTGGCGGGTAACGTAAAGGCGAACGAGGTCGAGGTCGGCGGCAAATTTGAGGTCGGTAAGGAGCTCACCGCCGATCGCGTCCGGGTCGGAGGCACCGTTCGAGTCGCGGGCGCGACACGGGCTGGCGCCGTCGAGGTAGGAGGGAAGGTCGAGCTCCACCACGTCGAGCTCGAAAACCTGTCCGTCGGCGGGTCGGCGGAAGTGGGATCGGGGATCGTACGTGACGGCATCGAGATCGGGGGCAGGTTCGTGGGGGGTGACGACCTAACGTTCGGACGGCTGGAAGTGGGCGGTATCGCTCGCGTCGGACGTCGGGGCCAGGGCGGAACGATCGAAATCGGCGGCAAACTATCGACGGACGGAGAACTCAAGTTCACGCGCCTGGAAGTGGGCGGCATCGCTGAGCTCGGAGGGGATGGGTCCGGCGAGAACATCGATATCGGGGGGAGGTTGCGGGTCCGGGGATCCCTTACGCTCAGCGAAAAGCTCGAGATCGGAGGTTCCTGCCAGATCGAGGGCGACCTCGTGGCCCGGCGGCTCGAGGTGAATGGCGAACTCACGTGTCGCTCCGCCGTCATCGCGGAACGTGCGGAGGTCGGCGGCAACGTTTCGACGGAACGGGGCCTTCGCGCGCAGTCCATATCCCTGGAGCGCCGCGGCAGTGCACGCGGATGGCTCGTCGGCGATACCGTATGGATCGAACGCAAGGGAACGGCCCAAGGTATCTACGGTCGCGAGGTGAGCATCGATAGCGATGCCCGCGTCGACGAGGTCATCGCGGACGTGCTTCGTGTGGAGCGCGGCGTTCGGATCGGTCGGGTCCGCTACGTTCGAACGCTTTCCGCGGAATCGGACGTTTCGTTTGGCTCGCCTCCCGAGCAGATCTCGGCGATGCCTCCGCCCCCCTGATCCGAGCTGCCCATGAATGCGGGGCCGCTCGATCGCTCGGCTGCGGCGAATTCCCGCCGTCGCGAGCGGACTGACCTCTACGCCACGATTCTTGAGGTGGTGAAACGATATCACGGGGAAGGTCGGGTGACCCGGATCTCCTACGGGGCGGGCATGCCCGTGGACCGACTTCGGACCGCGCTGGAGCGTCTGGTAGCGTTGGGCCTCGTCCGGTCGAACGCGCGGGAGGACCGAACGACGTACGACCTCACGCCTCGGGGTCAGGAATTCTTGAGCGTGTACTGGAAGATGAAGGCGTACACTGACCTGCTCGAGGAACGCTGGCCGCCCCCCTAACGCGACCGGAAGGGCTGCTGCATTTACCCCCACCGGGTTCAGGGAGCGCGCCACCGAAGACCGAAGGCGATCAAGACGGCCCAGAGCGCGGTGAACCCCCCGAGGACGGCCGAGGCGATCACGACGGATGAGGTGGTCCCATGGATGATCGCCGTCAACAACGTCGCTCCCCATGTCAGCGGCCAGGCGTACGCGACATAGCGCACCGGGATCGGAAGCACGGTGATCGGATAGAAGATCGGCGTAAGGAAGGTCATCACCACCCCCACGAAATTCGCCAGCTGGTTGATCTGACGTGGGCTCTTCCCATACACGCCGATGAGGAATCCAATCCCGAGCGAGGAGGCCCAGACGAGTACCAGCGCGAGCAGTACTTCGGCTACGGCGGTGGGTGGAAAGGCGAGGTGAAAATAGACGATCCCCGCCGCGAGCGTGACACCCCCGGAGAGCATGGAGAACGGGAGCCAGAACAGGGCCAACGATAGCACGTAGACCGTGGGTTGGATCGGAAGCGAGACCCACAGGTCGAGGATCTTGCTCTGCTTGTCCTGGCCCATGTTCTGCGCGACGACGTTGATGTTGATGAGGCCCATCTCCATCATCATCGAACCGGCGACGACCTGGGCCAGGAGCGCGTGTTGAACGATCTGCCCTAGGAAGAACAGGAAGCCTAGCGGGAAGATCACGCCAAAGGCCACGAGGATCCCTAGGTCGCGAAGACCCTGTCGGAAATTCATGATCGTCGCATCCCACAACTGTCCGAAGAATCGCTTCACGAGCCGCCCCCATTTTCATGACCCACCAGTTCCAAATAGGCGTCCTCGAGAGACACGGGGGCCAGAGCCGCGGCGACCCCCAGCTGACTCAGATGCTCGAGCTCCCGGACCGTCTCCGTCGAGAAGGGGTCCGGGATCCCGAACCGGACGTGACTCACCGTTCGAAGCGTCACCGGCCACCGATGCTCGAGGTCGACGAGAGCGGACCTGCCGGCGGATGGAAGGCGGTTCGCGTTCGTGACGTCGAGGCGGCCTCGGTACTGCACTTGGTGGCGGACCTCGTCAACCGTGCCCCGGGCCACAAAGCGGCCGTGCGCGATCATGACCAGTCGGTCGGCGAGGAACTCGGCCTCTTCGATGTAGTGGGTCGTAAGAAGGATCCCACGACCTTCACTTCGGAGTTCTTCGATGAGCTGCCAGACCGAGCGACGTGCCTCGGGGTCGAGGCCTGTCGTCGGTTCATCCAACAACATCAGCTCCGCCGAGTCGCCCGCGAGAGCGGTTCCGATGAGGACGCGCCGTTTGAGCCCTCCCGAGAGCTCGCGGACGAGGGTCCCGCGTTTGTCGAGGAGACCCACCTTCCCAAGGACGTCTTCGACCTTGGCGTCACTCCCGTGTCGGTCGTGAGATTTGATGCGGCCGAAATAGCGGACGTGCTCCTCGACGGTGAGCGACCCCACGGGCTCACACTCCTGGGGAATGACAGCGATGCGGTCCTTTGCCTCCTTGGGCCGGGCCACCATGTCGATGCCCGCTACCCGGATGCTCCCTTCGCTCGGCATCAACTGACCGGCGACCTGCTTCAGGAACGTGCTCTTCCCGGCGCCGTTAGGCCCCAGGAGCGCGAGGATCTCCCTTCGATGAACGGTGAGGTCCAAGTGGTCGTTGGCCGGTATCGCCGGACCTCCGCGGCCGTTGCGATGATAGGTTTTGCTCAACCCATGCACTTCCAGAACCGCCCCGTCCGCGGGAATAGGGTGAGGGAACGCCACGGTTCACATTCATCGAGGTCAGGGTTAAAGGGCCGGCACACGGCGGGTAGTCACTACAGGTGAGGTCGCGGGACGCTAGTAGCGCGGAACGGCAGGGTCCACCCGGCGTGACCAGGCGTCGATCCCGCCTTCGAGGTTGGCGAGCTGAGAGAAACCCTGACCCTCGAGGTAGGCCGCGACCATGGCCGACCGGCTTCCCGTGTGGCAGTAGACCACGATCTCGCGGTTCCGTGGCAGTTCATGGAACCGAGCGGGGATGCTGTTCATCGGGATATGGAGGGAGGGTTCGATCAACGCCGTGGCCCGTTCGTCGGTCTCGCGAACATCGAGAAGTACGAGCTCGCTCGGGTGCGAGCGCAGGAGGTCGGCAACCTCCTGAGGTTCCCGGGCAAGGATCATCACCGAGAGGACTCGAGCCATCTATCTTAGGGTTTTCGTCGTCTCATCGTCCTGGCAAGGTTCGAACCGGCTCCGGCCCGCCGAGCGGAAACAAATCTCTCCTGGAAGGAGAAATCGCCTGCCCGTTCCCAACGGGTCGTCGACCGGAGGGCATCCATCGAAGGCTGAGCGAGCCGTTCGGTCAGTGCCGAGGAGAAAAAGTGCAGGATGGGTCCCACCGGGGCCAAGTCCCGTCGGCCCCCTGAAAGCGACGTGCCACGGCAGATCCACGGTTCCTGGTCCGATCGGACCGTGAAGATATGCCGGCCGCCGGCTCGCAGCACTCGGGCGATGTTTTGAAAAAAGGACCCTGAGCTCTTCCGAGGTGAAATCGAGATTGTAGACGAGATTCGCGTAGACGACGTCCCATCGCCCGTTCGGCTGCGACCGAACGACCTCGAGCGCCTCTCCCTTGCGAACGCGGGTCGGTTCCGTGGCCATCTTCTGGGAGAACCTCACGGCGATAGCAGAGGAATCGAACGCCTGAACGCGAAACTCCCGGCTGGCCAGGAAGCGCGTGTCCCTCCCTGTCCCCCGCCGACTTCGAGGACTCGGGATCCTCATGGGAATCGATCCAGGTCCCGAATCGTCCAACAGGCCAAAGGGCGCTCGGCGTGCGCCGGAAAAATGCGGTGTCGGAGGTGTAGATACGCTTCCAGAACGGCTCGTTCGCCGCGCGCGACACGTCGCGTCCAACGCGTCAAGTCCCCAAGACGGTTCGCCGGGCCGACCTTGGGCTCGGGGTGCGCCCAGCTAAAGGGCCCCTCGGGGTCCCGGGACGGGAACTACCCGGTAGCATGGCGATCGACCCGGTCTGTGGAATGTTCGTCGACGAACGAACGGCTGACCTTAGGCTCGTCCGGGCCAATCGGACCTACTACTTCTGTTCGAGCACCTGCATGGAGACGTTCGATCATCCCGAACGTCATGCGCGTGCGCTACGCCGCCGCATCGCCCTGGGGGTCCCCGTCACCATCGCGATCCTTGGGTTGACGTATGGTTGGCGACCCACCGGGGGTGTGTGGGTCGCGGCCGGCTTGGCCACCCTCGTCCAACTTTACCTCGGTGGACCGGTGTACCAAGGTTTCTGGGATGCTGTACGGAACCGAATGGGAAACATGGACGTGTTGATCGCGGTAGGCACTACCGCGGCCTTCGCGTACAGTTGGGCCGTCCTTCTCCTTCCGGGGCGACTAACTCCCACCACCTACTTCGACGCGTCGAGCGCCATCCTCACTCTCATCCTCGTCGGCAACTATCTCGAGGTGCGAGCCCGTTCGCGCGCCTCCGAGGCGCTGCGAGCCCTTCACGACCTTCTGCCGGAGCGAGCCCATCTCCTGGAGGATGGGGTCGAAGATGACGTGCCCGTGACAGCGGTCCCGGTCGGGGCTAGATTCCGCGTGCGAGCCGGTGAGCGTATCCCGGTCGACGGGCA
>JBAUTP010000057.1:0-3634 GCA_049582265.1 Thermoplasmata archaeon | reverse complement strand
CCCCGACGACATCCTCCAGGCGATGGTGGTCCAAAAGCTGTTCAACGCCCGCCACGACGACGGCGCCGTTCGGGTACTCACGCAGGAACGACTCGGCTCGCTCCGCGAGCCCGACTGGGTTCTCGGGGGTGAGGGCCTCGACGTGGAGATGGGGCTCGTTATGCGACGTGGTCTCCCCGAAGTAGATCACTTCGAACTGACCTCCTGCCGCGAGGGCGCGCGCCTCCCGGAAAGGGTCCCGGGACGATTCGGGGGGGGACTCGAAATCATGTTCTTGGGCGACCAGGCGGAGCGTTTCCCGCACCTGCTCGATCCGGAAGGGTTTCCGGATGTAGTCGAACGCCCCTAGCTTCATCGCTTCCAGTGCGGTCTCTACCGTCGCATAGCCCGTCAGCATCACGACGAGAGTTCGGGGCCAACGCCCTCGAACCTCACGCAGAAGATCAAGTCCGGTCTGTCGCGGCATCTTGAGGTCCGTGAGAACGGCCTCGTACTCGTCCCGTTCCAGCGACTCGAGCGCCTTCGCGACGGAAGGCTCGGACGAGACCTCGTGGCCGTCGTCCCGGAGCAGTTCCGCGACCTCCTCCCGGAAGACGGCGTCGTCGTCAACGACTAGGACACGCACGAGCCATGAAGAATTACCGTCGAATTAGAACTTTGGGAGCAGGGGCCGTAGGCCCGGGGAATCGTCCCCGGGCCTCGGGAAAGGGTTGTCCCGCCGATCCTTGCTCCGCCGTTACGGAGCAGCTCCCGCGCCGGCTCCCAGGTGGCCCGGCAGCGTTACTCCAAAGTACCAGAGCGCAGCGATGGCCGCGAGTCCCATGAAGACAGGGAACAGGAGCAAGAGCGTCTGCGCCCAGATGGGGACGTGGTACTGTGTCGAGGCCTCCTTCTCCTCCGGGACCGTCGTCACTGCCGTGCTCGAGGGGACGATGGGCTGCGTCCCACGGGTTCCGAAGTGGCGGAGTCGGGCCGTCGAGTGTCGCGCCGAGGTAAACGGTGCCTTCAAGGCGTCCGTAGCCCCGAGGTAGTAGTCCACAATGACCGTCGCCGGGAAGGAGAGAATCCCTGCCGTGGCGAATCCGACATACAGAAGAAGTGTGTCGAATGGATCCTTGGTGAACGCCGGGCTCGCCGTGTACCCCGTATAACCGTAGAACGCCACCGCGCCACCGACGACGAGGGCGAGTAGTCCCACATACTGAAGCCGGAGATTGAGATACGCTGAGACCGCGTACGCCATCAGAACGATGCCGAAGAGGATCAGTACGTCAAAGAAGAAGATGTTGTACCCCGCCATTCCATCCGATGCGAGAAACGGCCACGTCATCTCTCCCCATAGGGCTAAAGCGGTGGCAACGAAACCGACTCCGCCCAGCGGAATCGCCATTCCCCGCAATACGCTCCGAAGCCCTTTCGGGTCGTTCGTTCGGATCGCCCAATAGGCCATCACACCGCCGTAGGCGAAGACCGCGGCGGCGAGGACCAACAATACCTGGACCAGTGCCAAATTATCGATGAACGTTGTAAACGCCATGGTCATCCTCCTCCGAAGAGGCTAGTCCTCCGGCGGGGAGGTCGCAATCGACGTACGGTGTTCTCGGATCTGGTCGGCTCTGGGTGTGCTCAGCATAGGCCTCACTGGGGCCAATCACCCGAATCCGAGTATATCGCGGCTCCATGAAATCCAGTTGACCAAGGGAGGGCGTCTCGAACGCCCACCGGAGCTACGTGGGACCGGGCGGGGTGCGAAGAGGGAGCGAAATCGAGAATCCTGCGCCGGCTCCCGGAACATTGCGAACGGTGATCGATCCATGATGGGATTGAATAATGCCATGGCAGATGGCCAGGCCGAGCCCCGTTCCCTGACCTTCGGGTTTCGTCGTGTAAAATGGCTCGAAGATGTGCGAAAGGGCTTCCTTGGATATTCCGGGCCCGTCATCGATGATTTCCAGGTTAGCCCGCGTACCCTGCTGCCAAACCGAGATTCGAATGGTTCCCTTGCCTCCCATGGCGTCGGACGCATTGTTGAAGAGATTCGTAAGAACCTGCATGAGCTGCATCCGATCGCCCAAAATGGGAACTGATATGTCGGGATAGACCTCTTCGATCACGACGTCCGCGGCCTGCTTCCCTCGGATGAACTCGACGGACTCCCTCGCGACCCTGACGAGATCGAGGTCGTTTGCCTGCGGTTCATCCCGGCGAGCGAATTCGAGCAACCCTCTCACGATGCGGGCCGCCCCTTCGGTCTGGTCGATCAGACGGTCGAGTCGACCGATCACCCACGGGTCGCTGCTGCGCCGCCGGAGACTCTCAGCGACGAGCATGACATTCGCGAGAGGTGTGTTGATTTCATGCGCTACCCCCGCCGCCAACTGGCCCACCGAGGCGAGCTTATCGACGTGGGCGGCCCTGAGCTCCCAGCTCTGCTGTTCCGAAAGGTCGACGGCGACTCCCAAGTAGTCAGTGACCTGGCCCGTGGTGTTCCGAATCGCCGTAATGCTCAGGAGCACCGGCCGTTCTCTTCCCTTCCGGTCCCGATTCAAAACCTCGCCGGACCAGTACCCTCGATTGGGATCTTTGAGATCTCTCCACATTCCCTCGTAAACTTCAGCGGGGGTGTGGTGGCTCCGCACGATGTTGGGCTTTTGCCCAATGCACTCCTCTCGTGAGTAGCCATAAATCCGCTCATAGGCGGGGTTCACGTCGACCATGATGCCGCTCGCGTCGGTGAGCTGCATCGGGTTCGTGGAACTCCGGAACGATTCATAGAACAGAGTCGCCCGTTCATGTTCCACGACTCTTTCGGTCACGTCACGGACCATCAGGATCGCCTTCGGCGACCCCGCCTTCGCCGGAAGTGCGCGAACATCGACGTCAACGTACACCGCTTGGGGTGGGTTTCGGTAGCGAGCTCGCACCGCTCGAAACGTCGCGCTGGCTCCTGATTGGAGGGCGGAGTCCACGGCGTCCCGGATTACTGGCGACCACGTTCCGTCGGTCTCGGGAATCTCGTGGAGGTCAGTGCCCAGCAGCGCCGGATTCCGGCCGGTGGTCTCGAGGTAGGCGCGATTGGCCCACGCGATTTTCCCGGGCGCGACTATGAGGGC
This sequence comes from Thermoplasmata archaeon, assembly GCA_049582265.1. GTDB lineage: Archaea > Thermoplasmatota > Thermoplasmata > Lutacidiplasmatales > UBA184 > Lutacidiplasma. The sequence goes on along the minus strand of JBAUTP010000057.1, from coordinate 521 downwards.
CATTCCGATGGGAGAGTCTTCCAGGACGGTCGCAGCGACTTCGGGTTCAATGGAGTCGGGGCTCACTTGGATCCTCCTTCGGGAATTGGCACCGGCCTCTTCTGCCTGTCGCTACCGGTTCTCACGGATCGCCTCCCTTGGGTTCGAGGAGTCGAATCGTAGTCTCTTTGCCGCCGGGATCCTTGGGGTGAATTCTACCTGACGGGTCGATTATACTCTCGCCGCACTCCTTTACGGGCAGCATGGAAAAGCGGGGTGTCCTTGTTGTGGGTGAAACACCCAGCTTGGGTCGGTCGATCGTTGACCTTATGCGGACTGAGTATGGCGTGGTCCGGATGGTCTACGACGTAAGCGAAGAGGCACCCCTCTCCACCCTGCGTGAGCGGTTTTCGGTGGTGATCGCGGCGTGCAATGGATACTTCTGTGCCACGGCCCGCCGATGGATGCGCGGAGAATTCCCCGGGGTGAACCTGATGGTGGTTGGCGGACGCGACCCCGAGCTTCTCCGGATGCGGGAGGTG
>JBAUTP010000056.1:0-11983 GCA_049582265.1 Thermoplasmata archaeon | reverse complement strand
GCACACGGTAGAGACGATCCGGCTGGACTCCGGCTTCCGCCGCCAAGACGATCGCGTCCTTCGGACCTGCCGAAAGGGAATCGGGAATTCCAAGCTTCGTCACCACGTAGACGGCCTGCGTGACACGATAGCCCCCAATCAATCTCAGGAGTGCGGCTTCGGGGGGTTCCTTGGACGGGTCGGTCACGATCTACTCGGTGGTAAACGCGGCCCTCTTCATGAATTCTACCAGAATGGACCCGGGAGGGGCGCTCTGTGGGAGCCGACGCGGTCTTCGTCGTGACGTACTTCTCCGAGACCGGCACATCCGGGGAGGAGGGGGTTCGAGTCGAACCTTCGTCCCGATTTCTTACGACGGGTACTTGCAACCAGGGAATCCTCCGGGGTAGCGGCTGGTTTTCCCAACAACCGTCTTGCAAGGGATTGGAACCGTCCCGTGGTGTCCTCTCCCTGCAAGGAACTCATCGACGAATCTGTTGATGATACGTTGGATTGGGAAGGTTTCCTCGATGAATTTTCGGCAAAATGCGACACGTTCGAGCCCTCGGAGGCTTCAGGTCCCCACGCCGCCGACGTCCACGGCGCGTGACCCCGCTTAGCGCGCGGTTGAATACCTGACCGTAATCAACGAGTGAGTCGATCATTCCTAAGAGTTCGTCGAGAACCAAAGGAGAAAAGCATGAACAAAAGGAATGTCGTCGCAAAGGTGACCCGAGACATTGCGGCCAATCCCCGGGAAGTCTTCAAGGCGTGGACCAATCCGAAGCACCCGGCGAGTCCCTGGTCCAAGCGGAATGGAATCAGATTGGCCATCGTGAACCCCACCGTTAACGGGCTATTCTACATCAACATGGGCCCACCGATGCCGCTTGCGACTCACTTTGGTCGCTTCCTTCGACTCGACATGCCGAAGCTGATCGAGCACACTTGGGCTTCTGAGGGGACCCTTGGCGCCGAGACCCGGGTCAGGATCACGTTAAAGCCCAAGGTGGAACAGACGTTGTTTTCCCTTCGCCACACGGGCCTCCCGGATGTGGAAAGTGCCCGCGGTCACGAGGAGGGCTGGGGGTGGATCGTGGGATGGCTCGCGGACGGCTTCGCGGCCAAGAAGCGCTGAACGGAGTGCCTATTTGGGCCAAGGAAGTCCGTTCCAGTTCCTCTCCTCCCCAAATCCCTCCGGTCCCCTGCGGGCGCAAGGGACCCTGCACACCCCGGGCGGGGGGGTCAGCACTACATGGGGGATGTCGATGGCAGGCGTAGAAACCCCGAGCGAAGTCGCATCGAACCGGTCTCTCGATCGATCTCTCCATGAACCCCGTAAGCTCGCCGACCCGTCGCCTGGCTGACGATATACCACCACACCTCGTAGACTCCGCCCTTCTCCGCTGCTTCGCCGAAGTGGTAGCTCTCCGCGAGCCACTCGCTCTTGCCCATCGCAGAAAGATAGGTCCGTTCAAGCGCGGCTTGCGGCGAGGAGACCGGCCCGGGCGTCGGCGGCAGCTTCCCGATGTCGAGCGTCCGATCGACCCCGGTCATGCCTGAACCGAGCGACAGCCTCCGGAACCGAATGTGATACCTGGACGGAGTCTCGGACTCCTCGAGAAGGAGCCACCGCCACGGGCTGGTGCTCGGAAGGATCTCCGCATATCCGAATCGTTGACGCAGGACTCCGGCCCTCCAGCGCGCGACGCTTCGCAGGAGCAGGTACCCCCCGTAGACCCCGACGAGGATCCATGCCGTTTCCTCCCAGACCCCGAACGGCACGTTCCCGTGTTCGAAGATGAGCACCGCCAGGGTCGTGCCCGTGAGGGCCATGGTCACGAGGCTGACCGCGACGTCCGCGTTCAGGCGCAGGTGTCGCCCGGAGAAGGGCAGAAGCGGCCGAACCGCGTAGTTGGTGAATCCGTCGAGAGCGAGGTGGGAGAGTCCGCCGATCTCCATGGCGATAAAGTAGAGAAGAGTGGAGGCGTGCGTGAAGTACGGAAGGTATGGGACGAGAAGGCTCCCCACCGCCGCGATAATGGTCACCCCGACGATCGTGTGTACAGCGCCCCGGTGATGCAGTTGAGGGAACCAGCGCGTCAGCGGGAAGAGGAGGATATCGGCGTCGGGGAGGCCCCCGGCCAGCGATCCCGCCGCGATGTACTGGGGAGCGGCTGGCCCCCAGATGATGAACGAGAGAAGGTAGGCGAAGATTACGTGAGTAAAGAGATCCAATCGGGAGCCCTCCAACGCCCGGACTGACCCGGGGGCCGCGGATTATATTGCTCCTTTAGCGGAAGGGCCGCGAGGGTCGCCACCGGAGGGATGGAGGGAGCCGCCGGGTATGGGTCGTACGGAGCACCCACCCTCGAGGAGGGAGTTTACCTCCCCTATCGAGCAAAGGATTGTCGATCCCATCGTGGTCTCTGTCTAACTTAGACGGCGGGCATCCGTCGGATATCGTGAACTCGACGCTAACAGGGTCCCGTTAAGCATAACAGAGTGATTAATTTTCCAGCCCATACTCCGACGGTTAGGCGCGAATCCGCTCCCGTTTTCAATTGTGAATGTCACCGGGTGGGTTGTGGGTCGGGCCCGCTACATTATATACCAATAGAGTTATACAAATGCGCGCGAGCCCCTGCGCCTAGGAGTGAAAGCACATGCCGGAACCCACGGTGACGCCGAAAAGCCGAATGAAGAACCCCGCGATGATCATTCCCGAGGCAATGGGCCCGCTACAGAACCTTGGGCAACTTCTCGGTCAACTGCAAGGCCCTTCCGGCCGTGCCCTGTCTCTTGCCATGCTCCGAGCCAGCCAATTGAATGGTTGCGCCCTATGTATCGATGGAAGTTGCAGGCTCTTGAAGGGGTTCGGGGAGACCGAGGACCGGCTCTTCGCCGTCCCGGCTTGGCGGGAGTCGACACGGTTCACGGCCCCCGAGCGCGCAGCTCTCGGCCTTGCCGAGGCCATGACACGGTTGAGCGACCGTTCGGACCCCGTGCCCGACGGGGTATGGGACGAAGCGGCGCGCAATTTCGAGGAACGCGAGCTCGCACTCTTGGTTCTCGGCATCGCCACGGAGAATCTCTACAACCGAATCAACGTCGCGACTCGGCAGGTCGCGGCGGACTGGGGAGAAGCGCAAGACTCGAACGGAACCAAGGCGTGGAACGTTCAGGACGTTACGAAGAAGGGCGAATCGCCGTCGCAGCGGCCTTGATCCAGTCTCTAAGGATGGCCATTCGGGAGCGCAGACACTTACTTTGACGCGCGAGAGCTTGAGCTCCGTCTCGGGTCGCTCCTGGGCGTCGTCAGCACCGACCCGCTCATTCCGGAAGGGTGTTACGTCGCACGCGAACAATCACTTACATGGATCCGGTCGGAGCGGGAACGACGTTTCCCATCTCCGCATCACACCTAGCTCCCCTCGCCCATCGATCGGCGGGACCCGCCTCAGGCCTTTGAGAATGCTCCGGAGGTGTAAGATTGGAGGTCCGAAGACGTGCTTCAGCCAACCAAAGCGGTGATTTCCTGAATGACTTCCTTCTCGACGTGCGTGGTCCACAGCATCTCGGGTACGTCCACGGCCAAGAACAGGGGGGTGAGCAGGATGGTCTCGGCAGCGGTCACGGCGAGATTCTGAATCAGCCGTCCGATGCCCACGCGAATCGTGAAGTCATTTGGTTGACCTGAAATCACGATCGTAAAGGCCCGGTCCGCGGAAATGATATCTCGCAGGATCCCAGCCTTGGTAGCTTGGATGACCGCCCCCGACGGGGACGCGGTAGATTGGACCTTGTACCCTTCGCTCTGAAGCTTTTGAGCGATCTGCGGAGCGAGTTGAGCGAGGTCCTTGTTCTTTCCTTGGAACCGTATCGTCTTTTCTGCGACCATCCTTTTTCGCCTCTCTCGTGTCAGACGAAGAGATACTAAGACTGCTCCCTTTCCATGATGTTTCGTCGCACGCGATTTCAAGCGAGTCGTTCGTCATTCGCCACGCCGGGCATCGCCACCCGGTGGCTTCAGCACATCGTGGCACAGGTCTCGGCGGTGGATGATAGCACCAACGTGATCGAATTCTTGCACGGGCAACGAACGGTTATCCGTGGACACGGGTAACGAACGACCCGGGGCGAACGATCCGACGGCCCCTCCCGATGGAAGGTGCTGAACGTGAGAAAAATGAAGGCGATGGTCCTGCACGAGCCATCGGGGATTCAATCTCACCCTCTCCGACTCGAAGACGTGGACATTCCCGAGCCCACGGAAGGAGAGGTACTCGTTCACATCGAGAGGTGCGGCGTGTGTCGAACGGACCTGCATGTCGTCGAGGGTGACCTCGTCCCGAAGTTACCTGCTGTGATTCCTGGTCACGAAATCGTGGGGAAGATTGACCGCGTGGGTCGCGACGTTCGGACGTTCACCGAGGGTCAGATCGTCGGGATCCCATGGCTGCACCATACCTGCGGCCGGTGTGAGTACTGTATCGTAGGCAGGGAGAATCTGTGCGACAGCAAAGTGTTCACCGGGTACTCGGTCAACGGCGGTTACGCGGAGTACGCCGTGGGCGAGGAAGCCTACGTGCTACCCCTCCCCTCGGGAGACCCTGCGCGACTAGCGCCCTTCCTGTGCGCCGGAATTATCGGGTATCGAGCGCTCAAACTTGCTCTTCCCCGACCGGGGGGCCGCATCGGCTTCTTTGGTTTCGGAGGGTCGGCGCACTTGACCCTCCAGCTCGCGTCGAAGCTCGGGTACGAAACCGTCGCCTACTCGCGGAGTCCCGCGCACCTCAAGCTCGCGGAGTCGCTGGGGGCTACGGAGTCCGTCCTCGGGCCTCCGAAGGATCTTTCGTCCTCCCCGCCACGCCTGGACAGTGCCGTCGTTTTCGCCCCGGTCGGAGAGGTCGTCCTGCAAGCGCTCCGTGAGCTCAAGAAAGGGGGTTGCCTTTCGATTGCGGCCATCCACTTGACCCCGATCCCTGCCATCGACTACGACCGGTATCTATTCGGAGAACGAAAGATCGTGAGCGTGGAAGCGAACACCCGGTCGGACGCGCAGGAGTTCCTGGCCCTCGCGGCTCGACTCAAACTCGAGAGTACGGTCAGTGTCCGGCCGTTGAACGAGGCGAACGAAGCCTTGGCCCAGCTCAAAAGTGGACATGTCATCGGCGCGCTCGTATTGGATTGCTCCCGAACCTGATCCTTCGACGCGTCGAGCCGCACAGCAGTCTGATAACCGTTCCAGGATTCGAGAATCCGGGAGGTCCCCGGCTTGACGTATCCTCTTCTTACGACCCGCCGAAGCACGGGAAGCGATTCCTGACGCCCTCGCCAGACGCCGGCCGTAAGGGGGCTCAGCTTTGGGTCAATGGTGTCGACCACAGGATCTCCCTTCACCCGGATCGCAGTCTACTCTTGACGCTACGCGAAGACCTCGGGCTCACCGGGACCAAGTACGGCTGTGGCGAGGGTGAGTGCGGAGCTTGCAAGGTCCTGGTGGACGGCATCGCCGTTCGATCGTGCATGACCAGCATCGGGGAGGTGCTGGGCCGTTCGGTCACGACAATCGAGGGGCTCATGGACGAAGGACGCTTACACCCGGTTCAACAGGCGTTCATCGACGCAGGCGCGTTCCAATGCGGCTTCTGCATTCCTGGAATGATCATCGCTGCGGTATCCCTCCTCCGACGGAACCCCGCTCCGACCGAGGATGAAATCAAAGCGGGTATGGACGGCAACCTCTGCCGCTGTTGCGGCTACGTACGGATTGTCGACGCGATCCAGCGGGCTTCCCAGGACGGAGTGGCGCCCGAGCGAGGTGCGCCGTGACCACGCTCGAGGCCGCCCTCCCCTACGACCTTCTGGATCCCGCCGAACGACCGTATTTCGACCGCATGGGGAACGGAGTTGTGGTCGTATTCCCGCCCCAGCGACCCGGACCCGCGGGCTGGGGAAAAGGCGGGCCACCCCACGGCGGAGGGTGGATCCACCTAGGCGAGGATGGACGAGCTCGGGCGTTCACGGGAAAGGTCGAAGTGGGCCAAGGCACGCGGACCGCACTATCGCTTCTCGTGGCCGAGGAACTTCGCCTCCCGCTCACCGCCGTCGACCTGACCATGGGCGATACCGACCTCTGTCCATGGGACATGGGAACGTTCGGGAGCCGCTCGATGCCTGACGCCGGCCAACACCTGCGGATGACCGCCGCCGCCGCTCGAACGCTTCTGTGCGAACTGGCGGCCGAGAAACTGGATGTCGCTCCTCAGAACATCGAACTTTCCGAAGGACGTGCCCGTACCAACTCGGGAGAGCAAACTCGCTCGCTGAGCTATGGCGAGCTGCTGAAAGGTCTGCACCGTGTGGAACTAGTCCCTCCTTCCACCCATCCCCGGTCACCGGTCGAATGGACACAAGCGGGCCACCTGGCGGCGAATCTCAGGGGGCGAGAGGTCGTGACCGGCGAATGCCGGTACACATCGGACCTGCATCCTCCCGACATGTTCTACGGGAAGGTCCTCTTCCCGCCCGCGTACGGTGCGAAGCTGGTTCGCGTGGACCTAGCTCGAGCTCGAGCACGCCCCGGGGTATTCGCGATCCGCGAGGGGGATTTTGTCGCAGTAGCCGCTCCTAATCTTCCTCAGGCCGAAAGCGCCCTCAGCGCTGTCCAAGCGGAGTGGGAAAGCCCGCCCCAGCCATCCGAGAAGGGAATTGTCGAGTTCTTGCGCGAACACCCGAACGACGCGGAAGATTCCTGGGACGTGGATCGACATGAGACAGGGGACGTAGAGGCCGCATTGGCGTCCGCCCCGGTCTCCCTCCAGGGAACCTACACAACGGCCTACATCGCCCACGTACCGATGGAGACCCACGCGGTGCTTGCCTCCTGGCAAAGGGAGCGCGTTACCGTGTGGATGGGGGCTCAGACGCCGTTCCGCGCGCGGGACACGATCGCCCGGGCGCTGGGCCTACCACCCTCCAAGGTCCGAGTCATTGTTTCGCCCACAGGCTCGGGGTTCGGGGGAAAACATGCCGCGGACCTCGGGATCGGTGCCGCTCGCCTCGCGAAAGTGGCGGGCCACCCGGTCCGGATTACGTACACCCGGGAGGAAGAGTTCACGCGGGCCTACTTCCGTCCCATGGCCATCGTGGACATTCGCTCGGGCGCGAACGAAGATGGAACGCTCACCGCTTGGCAGTTCCACGACATCAATGCGGGTTCGTCGGCGATCCGGACTCCCTACAAGGTAGCGAATCAACGAGTGGACAATCAGCCCGCGGCAACTCCACTTCCCCAGGGCTCGTATCGCGGGTTGGCGGCCACGGCGAACAATTTTGCTCGGGAGTCGCATATGGACGAGATCGCGGCGCGCGTCGGGGTCGACCCGGTCGAGTACCGTCTACGTCATCTGGCCGATGAGCGGCTCGGGGCTGTGCTGAAGGCGGTGGCCGAGCGGGCGGGGTGGGCCGTTCGTCCGAAGGTCGCATCCCGAGGTCGAGGAAAGGGCAACGGGCGAGGCGTCGCCGTGGGCCTCGAGAAAGGGGGCCGGGTCGCCACCGTTGCGGACGTTCGTATCCACGAGGACCGGCGGCTTGACGTCGTTCGCGTCGTGACCGGGTTCGAGTGCGGTGCCATCGTCCATCCCGCGAACCTCCGGAGCCAGGTCGAAGGAGGCACGATCATGGCGTTGGGAGGGGCTCTCTTCGAGGCCATTCACTTCGACAACGGTCGTATCGTGAACCCGAGGCTCTCGCAGTATCGTGTCCCTCGATTCCATGACGTCCCCCCGATCGACGTCCTCCTGCTCGACCGCCCTGACCTTCCCTCGGAAGGAGGCGGCGAAACGCCGCTCATCGCTCTCGCTCCCGCGATCGCGAACGCGATCTACGATGCGACGAGCGAGCGACTTCGCTCGTTGCCGCTCGCCCCCGACGGGACGCTCCCCTAGGGGACGCGCCGCGACGCAAGCCGCACGCCTGAGGGCCCACTGAGGGGGAGGGGGGTTCGGCTCGGTCGGCTACGAAGAGAGGGCCATGCGATTTCCCTCAAGTGCCGGCCGAAAGGGGTTCAGAGCTCGTACTGGCTACGGTCCTCAGGGACCGTCGATTCCGAAAACCCGGCTCGTACCTCTCGTAGAATGTCCGCCTCCGTCCCTTCCTCACTACCGATGTGGGTCAGGAACAATCGGCGCGCTCGCATCTGGGTAGCAGCGTGGGCGGCTTGTGAAGCCGTTGAATGCCCGAAGGCATGGGCCCATCGAGCGTTCCGGTCGGCATACGTCGATTCGTGAATGACGAAGTCAGCCCGAAGGCCTTCGGGAGCCGACGGTTGGCGCGTATCACCGGTATAGAACAGCGTCCCCTCGTCCGAAGCGAGTAGGTACCCGATGTTGTACACGCTGTGGTCTAGGGGTATGCTCTGGACTCGCCAAGGGCCAATCGTCACCTCGGGCCTCAGTCCCTCGACCAATCGGAACTCGTAGACGTCGGCGGGGTCCCTGACCATCGCCCCCGCGTCGTTCATAGCGCGCAGGATGGGGGAGAGGCCCGGCGGAGAGACGATCGTGAGCGGCCGCTTCCGTTCGGTAATCAGCATGTGCAAGAGGAAGTCGAAGACTCCGGCGATGTGGTCGCTATGCAGATGGGAGATGAGGATCCCGTCCACCCCGTCGATCAGTCCTGCATCGTAGAGACGGCCGGTCGTCCCCGCTCCACAGTCGAGCAAGAGACCCTCGAAAAGGGCGCTGCACATTTGTCGCCGACCTCCCCGAAAATTTCCCGCGCCGGTGCCGAGAAACGTGAGTCTCATGGGTCAGAGCCCTCGCACGATGGTTCGGTGGCGAACAAGGAAGGAGTATTTCATCTACCGTGCGCGCGAAGAGACGCTCATCACCGGTCGTGAATGCCACGGGAACAGCGGACCGGTGGGAACGGATGCCCCATCGTGGACCTCGATTCAACGCAGAGCCCGAAGAGAGAAGTACTCCCCGCTCGGGGAGGGTGAAACGTTCCTTGCCGCATACGCCCGGACCCGTGGTCGCCCACGGGGCCACGACGAATGGGAGGTTGCGGGGGCGTCGGGTCTCGGGCGGATTGCATACAACGCCAAGATCAAGGCGAGGGACGGAGGTCCATCCCCCGGTCCTGGATCGACTCACCCCCCAAGCAGAACCGAGACTCCGACGGGCGGGGGCCTAGCCATTCGCGGATCCTCGTAGGCTGGGACTATCTTCAAGCCACGCGACGCGTCAGAAGGGTGTGCGTAACATCTCAGTACTGGATGCGCCCTCGAACCTGGGCCTCGGCCCACCGGGACCCGGATTGGTCCCTGGTGTCTACAAGCTCGGCTGGGCGTTGCGTGCGAAACTGATCGTGCCTCGACTCCATGCGATCGATCAGGGCGTGGTCGTTCCACCAAGATATCGGCCCGAGACCGATGGAAAAGCTCCGCGTAATCAGGCCTCGATTGCCGATTATTCACGACGGCTGGCGGACCACCTGGTCCCGCTCGTCCGCTCAGGCTCATGGACGCTGGTCCTGGGAGGGGACTGTTCCATCTTGCTGGGAACCATGCTCGCCCTCCGACGGCTCGGGCGATACGGTCTCATTTTTCTTGATGGACACACGGATTTCCGACACCCAGCCAAGGGAGTCTCCCTCGGTGGCGCGGCCGGCGAAGACCTCGCTCTCGCTACGGGGCGGGGTGGTCGGGAGCTCGCGGATCTGGAGGGGCTTCAGCCCTTGGTGCGAGAGGAAGACGTCGTCGCGATCGGATCGCGCGCCGACGATGAGTATCGAGACGAGGTGCGCACAAGCCGCATCCAGCTCATCGATGTGGAGGGCTTGCGCTCCGAGGGGGCGAAGAAGGTGGGACGTCGGGTCGTGCGTGAGATGACCGAGCGAGGGTCGGCCGGCTACTGGATTCACCTCGACGTCGATGTGCTCGACCCGGAGGTTATGCCAGCCGTCGATGCCCCGTCTCCCGGCGGTCTATCGTGGGAAGAGCTGGGCACGTTGATCCGGGAGCTCGCCGCGCCACCAGGTTCGGCAGGATTAGAAGTGACGGTCTTTGATCCGGACCTCGATGAGGACGGCAAACTGGCCGCTCAACTGGTAGAAACTCTCGTCAGCGCCCTATCGTAGGCCTCCTCCAGATTCCCTCCCACTGGTCCCAGTGACCGCGACCCGGCGCGGGTCGTTGCGTCACGACGGAGCGAAGTGGGAGGACGGGGATGAACCGATCCTCGATGAGCTCGCGAAGTTCTTCCGAAGTGAAGAAATGGATCTCAAGGTTCCGCTTCGGTCCGGCGCGATATCGTAGGGTAAAACGGCCGTCCGCCCCTTGGTCGACCACGGTGTGATCATGTTCTGGCTCCGTTCCCACGGCATTAACGCGGAGGCAGAACAGGCCACCCGGAGTTACGCGTTCCAGAACTCGGCGGACTTCCTGATGGGTCGTCCTTTCGTTCCCATGTTGGAGGACTTGGATCGCAATCACAATCCGGTACTGTGCGTCAGGCGCGAGGGCGGAGACGTCTCCGCAGACCAATCGGGAGGTCAACTGGGGGGCGCGCTCGGCGAGCTGCGCGAGCGCTGTCGCCGAGACATCCAACCCCACGAGGTCGAGTCCGCGGGCAACCAAGGGGAGGAAGTTCCGCCCGTTGCCGCAGCCGACGTAGAGCCCCGTCGCCGATCCGAGTCCGTATGTCGTCGCGGCCGACCAGATGTCATCGACGAAGGGAAGTGGCGGATCGCCGAGATACCGACCGGCCCGATACTCGGACTCCCAAGCTTCGACGAGGGACGGATTTGGCGACGGAACCATGGGGCCTCTCACGTGGCGCCTGGATCTCGATATTCGCTCTCCATCGTCTCTACGTACCGATCCCAGACGCGGTCGAACAGCACCCGATACTTTTTTCGGTCAGGTGGAACACGAATCTTCCACGTTTCACGAAATCGCATTTCAAGGGCCGTGAGCTGGGGGCCCTTCCGCAGCAGCCGATACTCGCCCGTCTTGTCGTCCGTAACACTCATTTTTTCCAGGCGCCAGCGGTTGGGAGGCATCAGCGAAATGATTTCGACCTCTGTGCTCCGATTGCGGTCGCGACCGGGGACAATGATGATCCGTACGATCCGAGTCGGCTCTCGAAGAGCGATTCGTGCCCGGTAGTGGTAGATCGAGTTCGTGATGCGGTCATCGTCCTCTCGGTAGTCCGTGCACCACGCATAGACGAAAGAGAGGGGGGCGTGAATCAGTTTGTGGAAGTGAAGAGTCCGGATGCGCGCGGAAGGGTTTCGACGGCTCATCAATCTCCCGTTCCGCCCGGCCTCGGAAACAAAGGGATTCGATCGTACTCAGACCGCGCCAGGACCAGATGGATGGAAACGGACGCTAGGGCTTCCGAATCGGTTCGAAGATCGCTTGAACGAACCCACCGGGCATTTCGAAGACGGAAAACCACCCGACTTCAGGAACCTCCTCTTTCGGGGCGATGATCTTTCCACCGTGCTCCACGATCTTCTTGAGGGAAGCGTCCACGGATTCGACGAGAACATGGTTGAGCGTTCCCGGTGCCATCCCCCCCATCGGCTTCGTGAGCCCGCCACCCGGTCCCGAGCCTGCGTCAAAAGTCCAGTATTCGACACCAGGCGGTGCTGCCATCTTCTGGAACTTCCAACCGAACACCGCTTCGAGAAACTTCTGTGTCGCGGCGGGATCGTTTGAGCTCAGCTCCGCGTGTACGATCGCTCCCGGCTTGAGGTCCGTCATGGTGCGTGCCTTTCGTCGGCCAATTCCGACGGCTCGATCTAGGGCCCGGAGTAGATGAGCGTGCCGGGGAGGTGACGAAACGGCTGCTCCGGTCCCCTGGCTCGTAGGGATTTGGTAACCATCTCGTACGATTCCTAGGTCATTTCGGTCTCCTTCCGGAGGTTCGAGATTCTGGTAGGGCCAAAGGCGCTCCGTCACGAGAATGCGCGCCGGTTCGCGTCTCAGACG